>JBEKLK010000147.1:0-8227 GCA_050010235.1 Rhizomicrobium sp. | reverse complement strand
GCTGCTTCGCAGCTTCGGAGGACTTGCCACCTCGACCAGCCGAAGCCTTGGCGAAGGCTGGCCTCGCCCGCCTTTCTTGGGCTTTGATCGATCAAGGTAGCGGGATTCCGTCGTCCACCAACCCGCCGGGTCGTCGACAAAGAAGTGCGGGCGGGACGCCCGCGGTCCATAGGAGCCGGCGTTGCATCGCACTTCCGGCCAACTTATGAGGGGTTCATGCCCGTTCCCCTCACGGATAGCGAACTTTTCGCCCGGCTCGATGCGCTGGGCATCGCCCACGGAACGCAGTCGCATGCCCCCGTCTTCACGGTGGAGGAGGCGAAGGCGCTGCGCGGCGATCTGGCGGGCGGCCATACCAAGAACCTGTTCCTCAAGGACAGGAAAGAGGGGCTGTGGCTGGTCGTGGCGCGGGAGCATCTCGCGATCGACCTGAAGGAACTGTCGAAGCAGCTGGATGGCCCACGCTTCTCGTTCGGCTCGGCCGAGTTGCTGCTCGAGGTGCTGGGTGTGCCGCCCGGCTCGGTGACGCCGTTCGCGGTCATCAACGATTCCGAGGGCCGCGTGCGCGTCGTGCTCGATGAGGGCATGCTGGCGCTCGATCCGCTCAATTTCCATCCCCTGCGCAACGACCGCACGACGGCGATTTCGCCGGACGATCTGTTGCGCTTCCTGCGCGCCACGGGGCATGAACCTCTGATCGCGATACTTCCGGAGCGCGCCTTATGAAGCCTGTGACATCGCTTGGTCCCAGAACATTGCGCGGGAGGTTCGTCGCGCTCGAACCTCTCGAGGATCGCCATCACGCCGATCTCATTCGTGCGGCCGCCGATCCAGATCTGTGGCGATACATTCCGATCGACGCGAGCAAGGGTTTTGCAAGCCGCTTGCCCTGGTTCGTCGAAGAGATGGCGAAGGGCCGCCAGATCACGTTTGTGGTGCGCCGTCTTGCGGACGAGGCTATCGTCGGCTCGACGTCCTACATGGCGATCACACCGGCGGACGCGAAAGTCGAAATCGGCTCCACCTGGTATGTCGCCGGCGCGCAAGGCGGCGCCGTCAATCCGGAAGCGAAATATCTGTTGCTGTCGAACGCGTTTGGGGCCGATTACAACCGCGTCGAATTCAAAACCGATGCGAAGAATTTGCGCTCGCGCGCGGCACTCCGGAAGCTGGGCGCCAGGGAAGAAGGCATCCTGCGCGGCCATATGTGGATGCCGCAGGGCTATTTCCGCGATTCGGCCTATTTCTCGATTCTGGCCGCCGAATGGCCCGAGGTGAAGGCGCAACTGGAAACCCGGCTTGCCGCGTTCGCCTAGCTCACCTCAGCCGGGCTCTGATTCCTTTTTCCCTCGTTGTCATGACCCGCGAAAGCGGGTCACCCAGGTGACATATCGCGGGACTTGAAGGATAAGCACGGATCGAGCGTCACTTGCGCCAGGAACATACGTCAACTGGGCGGCCCGCATTTGCGGGCCGTGACACCAAGAGGGTGATGAGACGGGGACCAGGACGAGACCGAGGGTCTTTTCTTTCCCTGCCGTAACGCCCATCTTTTGGGCCGGAAACACGAGAAAGACTGCTGATGACACTGATCGGTCCCACCGGCCGGCCCGTCGCGAGCGTCGCACCCGCGGCCGCTGCGCCTGGCGCACCTGCGCCGACCGCCGCCGGCAGCGCTTTTATCAAAGACGCGTCGCTGGAAACCTTCGCGGCCGACGTGCTGGAAGCATCGCGCGAGGTGCCGGTGATCGTCGATTTCTGGGCGCCCTGGTGCGGCCCCTGCAAACAGCTGGGCCCCGCGCTGGAAAAAGTCGTGACGGAAGCCAAGGGCGCGGTGCGTCTCGTCAAGGTGAACATCGACGAGAATCAGGAAATCGCCCGCCAGCTCCGCATCCAGTCGATCCCCACCGTCTATGCCTTCAAGAACGGCCAGCCGGTGGATGGCTTCATGGGCGCGATTCCGGAATCGCAGATCCGCGCCTTCGTGCAGCAACTGACCGGCGGCGAAGTCGGCGCAAGCCATGCCGACGAAGTTCTCGCCGCGGCCGACGATGCGTTCGCCGCGGGCGATCTCGGCAACGCGGCCCAGGGCTATGGCCATGTGCTGCAGGAAGAGCCGGGCCATCCGCGCGCGGTGGCGGGACTCGCGCGCTGCTATCTGCAGAGCGGCGATCTCGAACGCGCGCGCTCCACGCTCGGCCTTGTGCGCCCCGACGGCGCCGCCGACGAAGCGATCCGCACGGTGGAAGCCGAATTGAAATTGCGCGAGCAGGCGGCCCAAGCCGGCGACAGCGCGCCGTTGAGCGCGAAGCTCGCCGCCGATCCGAACGATCATCAGGCCCGCTTCGATCTCGCGCTGGCGCTCGACGCCAAAGGCGATCGCGACGGCGCCATCGAGCAATTGCTGGAACTGATCAAGCGCGACCGCAAATGGAACGAAGACGGCGCGCGCAAGCATCTGGTGACGTTGTTCGAGGCGATGGGGCCCACCGATCCCCGCACCATCGCGGCGCGCCGCAAGCTCTCCTCGCTGTTGTTCTCCTGAGCATGGCGCGCTTTTATTCCCTCAACGATCTTCCGCCCGTGCTGGGCATCTTTCCGTTGTCCGGCGCGCTTCTGCTGCCGCGCGGGCAATTGCCGCTCAATGTGTATGAGCCGCGCTATCTCGCGCTGGTCGACGATGCGATGTCCGGAACGCGGCTGATCGGCATGATCCAGCCGACGGAGCCTGAAGACAAAACGCTGACGCCGCCTCTGTCGGCCGTGGGCTGCGTGGGCCGCATCACGTCGTACCGGGAATCCGATGACGGTCGGTATCTGATCACGCTGTCAGGGCTTTGCCGGTTTCGCGTGGCGGAAGAATTGCAGCCAAGCTCGCCGTTCCGCCGCGTGCGCCCGGATTATGCGCCTTTCGCAGCCGATCTCGCGACCATGCCGTCCGACGATTTCCCTCGCGAGCGGTTGCTCACCGCGCTCAAGGATTATCTCTCCCGTCGCGATCTCAATGCCGATTGGCATTCGGTGATGAGCGCGCCGGCGGAGACGCTGGTGAATGCGCTCGCCATGCTGTGTCCTTTCGCACCTGCCGAAAAGCAGGCGCTCCTCGAAGCGCCGGGTTGGCTGGAGCGCGTCGATACGCTGGTGGCTCTGCTCGAGATGGCGGGTGCGCCGGCGCCCGGCGGCTCGACCCTCAATTGACGACCGCGATGGAGCCCGATCCCAAACTGCTCGAAGTCCTCGTGTGTCCCGTCACCAAGGGGCCGCTGATCTACGATCGCGAACGACAGGAGCTGGTGAGCAAGATTGCCGGGCTCGCCTATCCCATCCGCAACGGCGTTCCGATCATGCTGCCCGCCGAAGCGCGCGAGCTTTCCGATCTCGAGCGCGACGCGAAATAGCAGGCCATGAGCGCGCGCCCCTGGCCCACGGAATTGCGGCTCGATCCCACCAAGGCGACGCTGACGGTCGCGTTCGATTCCGACGAGCATTTCGCGTTGGCGGCCGAATATCTGCGCGTCGAATCGCCCAGCGCGGAAGTGCAGGGCCATGGCTCGGGCGAAAAGCTGATCGTGCCCGGCAAGCGGCATGTGAAGATCGAAGCGCTCGAACCGGTCGGCAATTATGCCGTGCGCATCCGTTTCGACGACGGACACGACACGGGCCTGTTCACCTGGGACTATCTGCTCGAACTCGGCCGCAAGCACGATACGAAATGGGAAACCTATCTCAACGCGCTCCGGCGCAAGCATGAGACAAGGGGATAGATGGACCTCGGCGCCCGGCACCGGCGGCCTGGTCGCCCGCTTATGTTGCACGCTGCGGACGCGCATCTGCTATAATATCACCGGCCGCAAATAGGGACTTGTTTTTCCCCCTATGTGTCATCGCCCGCGAATGCGGGCGACCCAGGTGACGCGTCTCTGAACTCGAAGAAGGAGCAAGGGTGTGAGGATCACCTGCACCATGAACAAGCTCCACCTGGGTGGCCCGCATTCGCGGGCCATGACAACGGGAGGGGTGAAGAATCGAGGCCGTTGGTATAAGTGAATGGCAGAAAATCGCGAGTGCCCGTCATGCTCAGGACCGACCACATCGTCTTTCCCGTTTGGGACGCGCCGGCGAGCCTCGCGTTCTATCGCGATGTGATGGGTTTCGCGCTGGTCGAATGCGTGAGCGGCAACGATTGGGGCGGGAAGCCCTGGCTGATGATGATCTTCTCGCCGGGCGACGGACGCGAGATCGTGCTCGTCAATCTGCGCGGTCAGGCGCGTCCTCGCTCCGGTGCCCTGCCGCGCGACATCCGCCATATCGCGTTCGCGGAATCGTCTCCGAAGGCGCTGGGCAAATGGCGCAGCAAACTGAAGTCGAGAAGGATCGATTTCTGGGAAGAGGATCACGGCTCGCAACGGTCGATCTATTTCGAAGATCCGAACGGCGTTGTGCTGGAAATCACCGCGCCGCCGTCGCGGGCCGGAAAGACGGCCAGCCGCGCGGCCCTTGCCGCGGCGAAACGCTGGATCGGCGAAAGCGCCACAGCCCGATGACGATTCCGTCCCGCCATCCGCATCATCGCATGGACCCACCCGGCAAGCCGGCGCGCTATGTCAATCCGAACACGCGCCCGCGACGCGCCGTCGTCAAAGGACAGGACAGCTCACGCTGGACGGATGTCTATCATGTCGTGCTGACGGCGCCCTGGTGGCTTTTTTTCCTCGGGCTGCTGGCGCTTTTCGGATCGCTGAATCTGATCTTCGCGTTGCTTTACGTGCTCGACCCGCACGGCGTTTCGAATGCGCGGCCGGGTTCTTTCTGGGATGCCTATCTGTTCAGCGTGCAGACCATTGCGTCGGTCAACAGCGAGATGCTGGCGCAGTCGACCTATGTCAACGTCGTGGTGTCGTTCGAAGCATTTTTCGGCATTCTCTATATGGCAACCGTGACGGGCGTCATGTTCGCCCGCTTCTCGCGGCCTTATGCGCGGGTGCTCTTCAGCAGGGTCGCCGTGATCGCGCCGTTCGACGGCGTGCCCACCTTGATGTTCCGGGCCGCCAACCAGCGCGGCAACCAGATCTTCGACGCATCGGTCTCGGTTTCGCTGGCGCGGCAGGCGACGACGCTGGAAGGCGTCACCATGCGCCGGTTCGAAGAGTTGAAGGTGCAGCGTTCGCGTTCGCCGCTTTTTGCGCTGTCCTGGACCATCATGCACGTCATCGACGAAAAGAGCCCGCTTTACGGCGCGACGATCGACCAGCTTTACGACATGCAGTTCGAAATCCTCATCCTTCTGAGCGGCACGGACGACACGCTGGCCGATGTGATCTATGCGCGCCATTCCTATACGCCCGACGAGATATTGATGGACCATCGGTTCGTGGACGTGCTCTCGATCTCGCCCAACGGCCGCCGGGTGGTCGACCTCAATCGCTTCCACGACACGGAGCCTTTGTCCGCTTGAGCGGGGCGGGCCGAGCGGCTAACGTCCGCCCGCCATGGAACCCTTCAAGACGCTGACCGCGGTGGCCGCCCCGCTCCCCATGATCAATGTCGACACCGACATGATCATCCCCAAGCAATTCCTCAAAACCATCAAGCGCACGGGCCTCGGCCGGGCGCTGTTCCACGAGATGCGCACGCGGCCCGACGGCAGCGAGAATCCGGATTTCGTGTTGAACAAACCTGCCTACAAACAGGCGAAGATTCTCGTCACGGGCGCCAATTTCGGTTGCGGCTCGAGCCGGGAGCATGCGCCCTGGGCGCTGCTCGATTTCGGTATACGTTGCGTGCTGGCGCCGTCCTTCGCCGACATTTTCTACAACAATTGCTTCAAGAACGGCATTCTGCCGATCGCGCTGCCGCAGGAAGACATCGACAAGCTGATGGACGACGCCGAGCGGGGCGCCAACGCGGTGATCTCCATCGATCTCGAAAAACAGGAGATCCGCGGTCCCGACGGCGGCTGCCTCAAATTCGAGATCGATCCGTTCCGCAAGCAATGCCTGTTGAACGGCTGGGACGACATCGCGCTCACGTTGCGCAACGAGAGCCGCATTTCGGATTTCGAGACGCGCCGCAAGAGAGAAAGCCCCTGGCTATGAGCACGAGCGAACTCGTCATGCGCGACGAAAAGGACGGCCTCTGCGCGCTCACCCTCAACCGGCCGCAGAAGCTCAATGCGCTGAACTACGACGTGTTCAAGGCGCTCGCGGCTCACATCGATTACATCGAGGCGAACAGCGCGAAGATCGGTTGCGTGGTGCTGCGCGGCACGGGACGCAGCTTCTGCGCCGGCCACGATCTGGACGATATCGGCGGAGGCGGCGAAGGCGGCAATGTGGCGAGCTTCGAAAGCAAGACCATCGAACGGCTGAGCGAGTTGCCCATGCCGGTCGTTTGCGTCGTGCAAGGTCATTGCCTGACGGGCGGCCTTGAACTCGCACTGGGCGGGGACATCCTGATCGTGGCGGAATCCGCCAAGCTCGCCGACACGCACGGCAAATGGGATCTCGTGCCCGTGTGGGGCATGAGCCAGCGCCTGCCGCGCCGGGTGGGTCGCGCCAAGGCGATGGAAATGATGTTCACCTCGCGCACCTATTCGGGACGTCAAGCCGAAGCGATGGGCCTCGCCAATTTCTGCGTGCCCGATGCCGAGCTCGATGCGGCCGTCGATGCCTTCGTGAAGGAGGTGCTGGCGAATTCCTGGCGCAGCAATCGCGCCAACAAGAAACTGCTGGCCGACACCGAAGGCATGAGTTTGAAGGCGGCGCTCGCGCACGAGCTGCATCGCAGCGAAGGCCGCGGCCCCGAAATGGTCGAACGCCTGAAGCGTATGCGCAAATGAGTTTCATTCTGCTTCTGCCCGGCGACGGGATCGGTCCCGAAGTGATCGCGGAGACGCGGCGTGTGCTGGGCTGGTTCTCGCAGAACCGCAACATGTCGTTCGAGATCGAGGAGGATCTGGTGGGAGGCGTCTCCTACGAGACCTATGGCGCGCCGGCGACCGACGCGATGATGGCCAAGGCTCTCGCCGCCGACGCGATTCTGTTCGGCGCCGTCGGCGGACCCAAATGGGATCCGCTGCCGTTCGAGAAGAAGCCCGAACGCGGGCTGTTGCGCCTGCGCAAGGACCTTGGGCTGTTCGCCAATCTGCGCCCGGCGCTGTGCTTCGACGCGCTGAAGGATGCCTCGACCCTGAAGCCCGAGATTGTGTCGGGCCTCGACATCCTGATCGTGCGCGAATTGACGGGCGGGGTTTATTTCGGCGAGCCCAAGGAAACGACCACGCTTGCGAATGGCGAGAAGCGCGCGGTCGACACCCAGGTCTATACGACGAGCGAAATCGCGCGCATTGCGAGGGTCGCCTTCGAGCTTGCGCGGTTGCGTGACAAACGCGTCGTCTCGGCCGAGAAATCGAATGTGATGGTGACGGGCGTGTTGTGGCGCGAGGTCGTTACCCGCGTGCACAAGGCGGAATATTCCGATGTCGCGCTCTCGCACATTCTGGCCGACAATCTCGCGATGCAGCTGGTGCGCAATCCCAAGCAGTTCGACGTGATCGTCACCGACAATCTGTTCGGCGACGTGCTCTCGGACGAAGCGGCGCAGCTCACCGGCTCCATCGGCATGTTGCCGTCGGCATCGCTCGGCGCGAAAGACGCAAAGACCGGCCGCCAGCCCGCGCTTTACGAACCGATCCACGGCAGCGCGCCGGATATTGCGGGCCAGGGCCTCGCCAACCCGATTGCCGGCATCCTCTCGCTTGCGATGTGCCTGCGCTATTCCTTTGGACGCATCGAGGATGCGAAGCTGCTGGAGACCGCCGTCGAGCGCGTGTTGGCGCAAGGCTATCGTACCGCCGACATCATGCAGCCCGGCATGACCAGGGTGGGCACGCAAGACATGGCGAGCGCGGTTCTTAAGGCGCTGGATGCGTTGCGCGCGAGTTAGCCGCTGTCCACCCTCCCCTTGAGGGAGGGTCGAAAAATTCGTGCGAAGCGCGGATTTTTCGGGGAGGGGTGATGTTGATAGAAGACCCCGCCCCGAAATTCTCTTTTCGCTGGCGCTCAAAGACAATTTCGACCCGCCCTCAAGGGGCGGGTGGTTTTCACGGTGTGTGCGAAAGGCGATACTGTTCTGAAGAAACAGTAAGCTAGCATTCTTGGGGGGCAGATGTTGGGGAATTGGTCGCGCATTGCGTCGCTTTTGGTTTGCGTAGCGCTGTCGAGCGCCG
>JBEKLK010000146.1:0-8228 GCA_050010235.1 Rhizomicrobium sp. | reverse complement strand
GAAGCCAAGGCACTTCACGGGCCGCCGGCTTATTTTTCATTTCAACGCAAGAACTGAGACACCCGGTTCGCACTTGCCTTTGAAGCCCGGGAAGCGTAAAAGGCCGCCCATCCCAGACAACAGAATTCTGTTGTGTGGCGGTCGCAAGACCGCCGCGCGGGACCGGTTTTGGCTTTCGGCCGCCTCGAAAAAAGGCGGAAAACAGGGAAATACTGCCATTCTCACGGCAATGTCGCATTTGGAGCCGATCATCGCCCCGGCCGTGGAGGCCGCAGGCTACAGGCTTGTGCGCCTCCGGCTGATGGGAGGCGAGCGCAAGACCTTGCAGATCATGGCCGAACGCGAAGACGGACAGATGAATGTCGAAGATTGCGCGCGGTTGTCGCGTGCGCTGTCGGAATTTCTCGACCGCGAAGATCCGCTCGAAGGCGAATATGTGCTCGAAGTGTCATCGCCCGGCATAGATCGCCCGCTCACCCGCATCACGGATTTCGCGCGCTGGGCGGGCCACGAGGCGAAGCTTGAGCTGACCGCTCCCGATGCCACCGGCCGCAAGCGCTTCAAGGGCACGCTGCTCGGCGTCGACGGCAACGACGTGACGTTCGATATGAGCGGCACGCGATTGAAATTTCCGTTTGCGGGAATCGCCGACGCGAAACTCGTACTGACCGACAAGCTTATCCAGGAAGATTTGAAGGCGCGTAAGCCCGCGCAATAGGAGAGACGTGACATGGCAGCCATTGCCGCGAACAGAACCGAACTCTTGCAGATCGCCGACGCGGTCGCACGCGACAAATCGATCGACAAATCCGTCGTGTTGCACGCGATGGAAGAGGCGATGCAGCGCGCCGCGAAAGCGCGCTACGGCAGCGAGAACGAGATCCGGGTCGAGATCGATCCCAAGACCGGCGAGACCCATGTCTCCCGTTATCTGCATGTGGTCGAGCTGGTCGACAACGACAAGATCGAGATTTCGCTCGAGGACGCGCGCGCGCGCAATCCGGCCGCGCAAGTTGGCGACATCATCGCCGAGACGCTTCCGCCAGTCGATTTCTCGCGCATCGCAGCCCAGGCCGCCAAGCAGGTGATCGTGCAGAAGGTGCGCGACGCGGAACGCGAGCGCCAATACGAAGAATTCAAGGATCGCATCGGCGAAATCGTGCATGGCATCGTCAAGCGCGTGGAGTTCGGCTCCGTCGTCGTCGACCTTGGCCGCGCCGAAGGCGTGGTGCGCCGCGACGAGATGATCCCGCGGGAAAACTTCCGCACCGGCGATCGCATCCGCGCCTATATCTACGACGTGCGCCGCGAAACGCGCGGGCCCCAGATTTTCCTTTCGCGCAGCCATCCGCAATTCATGGTGCGGTTGTTCGCGCAGGAAGTCCCGGAAATCTATGACGGCATCATCGAAATTCGCGCCGTCGCGCGCGATCCGGGTTCGCGCGCCAAGATCGCCGTGATCTCCAAGGATTCCTCGATCGATCCCGTCGGCGCCTGCGTCGGCATGCGCGGCGTGCGGGTGCAGGCCGTCGTGCAGGAATTGCAGGGCGAGCGCATCGACATCATTCCGTGGTCCAACGATCACGCGACGTTCATCGTCAACGCGCTGGCGCCCGCCGAAGTGACCAAGGTGGTGCTCGACGAAGACACCCATCGAGTCGAAGTCGTCGTGCCCGACGAGCAGCTGTCGCTCGCCATCGGCCGGCGCGGCCAGAATGTGCGTCTTGCCTCGCAGCTCACCGGCTGGCAGATCGACATCCTGACCGAGCAGGAAGAATCCGAACGCCGGCAGAAGGAATTTGCCGAGCGCACGGCCCTCTTCATGGAAGCGCTCGACGTCGACGAGACCGTCGCACAATTGCTGGCATCCGAAGGCTTCGCGAATGTCGAGGATGTCGCGTTCGTGGCCCTCAACGATCTCGCGGACGTGGAAGGTTTCGATGAGGAGACGGCACAGGAACTGCAGAATCGCGCCGTCGAATTCTTCGAAGCGCGCAACAAGGAACTGGACGACAAGCGCCGCGAACTGGGCGTCACCGACGATGTCGCAGAGGTCGATGGCGTCGCGCCGTCGATGCTGGTCGCGCTCGGCGAAGCGGGCGTCAAGACGCTCGAGGATCTCGCGGGCTGCGCCACGGACGATCTGCTCGGTTATTACGAAGTGACCAAAGAGAAGGAACGCGTGCGTGTGACGGGCGCGCTCGAAGGCTTCAACCTGACGCCGGCGGACGCGAACAAGATCGTCATGGCGGCGCGGGTCAAAATAGGCTGGATCGAAGAACTGCCCGAAGAAGTTCCGGCGGAAGCGGACGAAGCGGCTGCGGCGGAGGAAGGCACGGCGTGACGCAAGCGGCGAGCCTCGCCACCGAAGACGACGACGCCTTGCGCGAACGGCGCTGCATCGTCACGGGCGAGGCTTTGCCGGAATCGCGGCTGATCCGTTACGTGGCCGATCCCGAAGGACGCATCGTGCCCGACGTGGCGGCGGTCCTGCCGGGTCGGGGCATCTGGGTTTCGGCATCGCGCGACATCCTCGGGCGCGCAATCGCAAAAAACCTTTTCGCGCGTGCGGCCAAAGCGCAGGTCGTGACGCCTGTCGATCTGGCCGACCGCACCGAAGCCCAACTCGTCGCGCGCATGTGCGGCGATCTGGGCATGGCAAGGCGGTCGGGCGCGATCGTGCTCGGGTTCGACAATGTTGCCCGCGCCCTGGACGGCCAGCCGCCGCCAGCCGTGCTGGTGGAGGCCGCCGACGGCGCGGCTGACGGGCGGCGAAAGCTCGCGGGAACCGCGGCCGCAAGGGGTCTCAAACCGGTGCTGGTGGATGTGCTCACCAACGCCGAATTGAGCTTGGCCCTCGGGCGGGAGAATGTGATACATGCAGCCCTCAAACCGGGGAGGCTGGCGGAAAGGCTGGCTTTTCAGGCGGGGCGGCTTGAAGGCTTCCGGCCCACCAAGCGGCCACTGACATCGGCAGGTTCGATTCCTGCCCCGGACAAAGGACTCGAATGAGCGAGACGAACGACAGCTCCGCGCGGGGCGCGGGAAAGACCCTGTCGCTGAAAAAGACGGAAACCTCAACCGTCAAACAAAGCTTCAGTCACGGCCGCACGAAGGCGGTCGTGGTGGAGAAGAAACGCGTGCGCGTGGGAGGCCCCACGGCGGCCCCGGCTGCACCCGAAAAGGCGAAGCCCGTCGAAGCGAAAACCGCGACGCCGGCCGCGGCGCCGATCGCTTCTCCTGCGCGCGACGCCCATGCCCGCGCCGGTGTCGTATTGCGGCAATTGACGGATGAGGAAAAGGACGCGCGCAGCCGTGCGCTTGCCGATGCCCGCGTCGCCGAAGACGAAGCGCGCAAACGCGCCGACGAAGATGCGAAGCGCCACGCAACCGACGAAGCGCGGCTTGCACGTGAACGGGCTGCCGCGGAAAAGCGCAAGGCCGAGGAAGACGCGCGCAAGACTGCCGACGAGCTCGCACGCCGGCACGCCGAGGAAGAAGCGACACGCCGTCTCGAAAAGAGGGAAGAGGCGCCGGTCAGGAAACCGGAGATTGTCGTCGAAGCGCCCAGGCGCCGTCCGCAGATCGAAGAAGACGAAGAAGCGAGCGCCGCCAAGAAAGCCGGAAAGCCGGTGCCCAAGGCGCCGGTCGTCCGCAAGACACCAGACGCCCGCCGCAGAGGCAAGCTCACCGTCACCAAGGCGTTGTCCGACGACGACGAACGCACGCGTTCCGTCGCCGCCTATCGCCGCCATCTCCAGCGCGTCAATCGCGCCGGCCAGCAGCAGGCGCCGGCGCCGGCTGGCCCGCGCGACATCACGCTGCCGGAAACGATCACCGTTTCCGAACTCGCCAACCGCATGGCGCGCCGCGCCGTGGACGTCATCAAGGTGTTGATGAAAAACGGCATGATGGTGCAGATCAACGACGTGATCGACGCCGATACCGCCGAACTCGTGGCGACCGAATATGGCCACACGGTCAAGCGCGTCGCCGAATCCGACGTGCTCGAAGGCCTCAAGGGCAGCGAAGACGAAGCGGCCAATCTGCAGTCGCGTCCGCCTGTCGTGACCGTGATGGGCCATGTCGATCACGGCAAAACCTCGCTGCTCGATGCCTTGCGCAAGACCGATGTCGTATCCGGCGAAGCGGGTGGCATCACGCAGCACATCGGCGCCTATCAGGTGCAGCTGAAAACCGGCCAGAAGATCACCTTCCTCGACACGCCCGGCCACGCGGCGTTCACCGCTATGCGTGCGCGCGGCGCCAAGGTCACCGATATCGTGGTGCTCGTGGTCGCGGCGGACGACGGCGTGATGCCGCAAACCGTCGAAGCAATAAGCCATGCCAAGGCCGCAGGCGTGCCCATCATCGTTGCGATCAACAAGATCGACAAAGCCGACGCCAATCCGATGCGCGTCAAGACCGAGTTGCTGCAGCACGAAATCCAGGTGGAAGACCTGGGCGGCGAAACACTCGCCATCGAGGTGTCAGCCACCAAGGGTACCAATCTCGACAAGCTCGAAGACGCCATTCTGCTGCAGGCCGAAGTGCTCGATCTCAAGGCGAATGCCGAGCGTTCGGCCGAAGGCGCTGTCATCGAAGCCAAGCTCGATAAGGGCCGCGGGCCTGTTGCCACGGTCCTCGTGCAGCGCGGCACGCTCAAGGTGGGCGATATCTTAGTAGCGGGTTCGGAGTTCGGCCGCGTGCGCGTGCTCGTCAACGACCGCGGCGAAACCATCGAATCGGCAAGCCCGGCCATGCCGGTCGAAGTGCTGGGACTTTCCGGCGCGCCCGAAGCCGGCGACGAATTCACCGTGGTCGAGTCCGAGGGCCGCGCGCGCGAAGTCACGGAATATCGCGCACGCAAGCGCCGCGAATTGCGCCAGGCGAACAGCTCGCGCCAGACCCTCGATCAGCTCCTGAAGAACCAGAAGGACGGCGAGAAGCGTCTGCTGCCTCTCGTCATCAAGGGCGACGTTCAGGGTTCGGTCGAAGCGATCAACGGCGCGCTCACCAAGTTGGGCACCGACGAAGTGGGTGTGCAGGTTCTCCAAAGCGGCGTCGGCGGCATCACCGAGTCCGATGTGATCCTCGCGCAGGCCAGCGGGGCCGCCATCATCGGTTTCAATGTGCGTGCGAACAACCAGGCGCGCGAACGTGCGCGGCGCGACGGCGTCGAAATCCGTTACTACAACATCATCTACAACCTCGTGGATGACGTGAAGGCAGCTCTTTCCGGTCTGCTTGCGCCGGAAATGCGCGAGAAATTCCTCGGCAACGCAGAAGTCCTCGAAGTGTTTGCGATTTCCAAGGTCGGCAAGGTTGCCGGTTGCCGCGTGACGGAAGGCGTCGTGCGGCGCGGCGCCAAGGTTCGGCTCATTCGCGACAACGTCGTCATTCACGAAGGCGAACTTTCGACCCTCAAGCGCTTCAAGGACGAAGCGCGCGAGGTTCTCGCCGGTCAAGAATGCGGCATGTCGTTCGCCAATTATCAGGACCTCCAGAAGGGCGATGTGATCGAGTGCTACGAGGTCGAGACGATCAAGCGCGCGCTGTAACGCGCGGCGGCTCCCTCGCCCGCGCAAGGCGATCGAGCACCCTCGGAAATCGTTCCCCGAAATGCCCAACACCCCCGCCTCAGATCGCTCAAATCAGCCCGCGCTGCTGCAGGAATATCTGCGCGGCGCGGATGCCGCGATGCGCGCCGGCGACCAGGCCCGGGCCATGCAGCTCGGCGAGGAAGCGGCGCGGCGCGGGCTCGAACATCCCAATCTGCTCGTGCTCGCCGGCTACCGCGCACTCGATCGCGGAGTGGCCGACGACGCGCTGGCGTTGCTGCAGCGCGCCCGCGAACTGGCGCCGCGCAATGTCGACGTCCTGAATGCACTGGGGTTGGCGCTCGCAAGACTCAGCCGTCAACGAGAAGCCGTCGCAGTGTACGACGCGGCACTGCGGCAATCTCCTGCCACGCCGATGCTGCATTACAACAAGGCGTGCGCGCTCGAAGATCTGAGCGAACTCACCCGTGCCCGCAACGAATTCGAACGCACCCTGGAGCTGCAACCGGCGCATGCCGAATCCTTGACGCATCTTGCCACCATTGCCGCGTTGCGCGGCGATGGGAACGCAGCGCGTGATTTTGCAACGCGCGCGCTTCGCCACAATCCCGGTCTTGTGGCCGCGGCGCTGGCGCTCGCGATGGCCGACATCGAAGAGAAGAAACTCGATGCGGCGCTTGTCCGCCTGAAACCCCTGATGGGCGCAGCCAATGTGAGCGGACTCAATCGTTCGATCGCGCAAGGGCTCGCGGGAGATGCGTTGGACGGTCTCGGCAGGCCCTCGGAGGCATTTCTGGCATACACCGCTTCGAACGCCACGATGCGCGAATTGGTCAAACCGATCTATGAGAGACCCGGCGCGGAACGGGCGCCTGAGAGGGTCGAGCGGCTGACTGCGTATTTTCGTGCCGCCGATCCGCAGCAGTGGCGTGCGCGACAGGATAAGGCGATCGAAAGTCCCGTCCGGACCCACGTTTTTCTCGTCGGGTTTCCGCGGTCGGGCACGACGTTGCTCGAACAGGTTCTCGCGAGCCATCCCGACATCGAAACGATGGAGGAACGCGATTGCTTGCTGGACGGAATCGACGAATTCGTCGTGCCGCCCGACGGCCTGGCACGACTTGCGACTGCGGATGAGAGCGATCTGGCGCGTCTGCGCAAGGCCTATTGGACGCGCGCGCGCGAAGCGGGATATGCGCCGCGCCGCGCCATCTTCGTCGACAAGATGCCGTTGAACACTGTCGTCCTTTGCCTTATTGCGAAATTGTTTCCGCAGGCGAAGATTTTATTCGCGCTGCGCGATCCCCGCGACTGCGTGCTCAGTTGCTTCCGCCGCCGTTTCGCAATGTCGCCGCAGATGTACGAGTTGCTCACACTGGAAGGCGCCGGCCGCTATTACGCCGCGGTCATGCGGCTCGGCGAGATTTATCGCGACAAGCTCGCGCTCGATACGCTCGCTCTTCGATATGAAGACATGGTCGCGGATTTCGAGGGCGAAACGCGGCGGGTCTGCGATTTCCTGGGTGTCGATTGGCGCGAGGAGATGCGAGCCTTCGCCGAAAAGACCCGCGCGCGCGACGTCAACACGCCGAGCGCGGCCCAGGTGGCGCGGGGTCTGTTTTCATCCGGCGCCGGTCAATGGCGGCACTATCGCCGCGAACTTGCGCCCGTGCTGCCTGAGCTTGCGCCATGGATCGCGCGCTTCGGATATCTGCAGGACGAGGAGTAAAGACATGCCGCGCCGCACATCCTCCGCCCCCCGCGATCAGGGACCCTCGCAACGCCAGTTGCGCGTGGGAGAATTGCTGCGCCATGCGCTTTCCGAGATTCTCATTCGCGGCGATGTGCGCGATCCCGATCTCGACGGAATTTCGGTGACGGTAACGCAGGTGAAGCCGTCTCCCGACATGCGCCACGCGACCGTCTTTTGCGAGCCGCTGGGCGGTGTGCACGGGCCTCGCGTGGTGGCGGCCCTCAATCGTCACAAGGGATTTCTGCGCGGCCAGATGGGAAAGATGATCACGCTGCGGTTCACGCCCGAGTTGCGGTTCATCGAGGATGCCTCGTTCGCGGAAGCCAAAAGGATCGACGATTTGCTCAGATCGGAGCGGGTCCGGCGCGATCTCGAAGCGGCCCGGAAGAATGAGGACGGCGATGGGCCGTAAGCGCAAAGGCGCCGCGGTCCACGGCTGGGTCGTCGTCGACAAGCCGCGCGGAGTTACCTCGACCGACGTTGTCGGCCTCGTCCGGCGGGTCTTCGACGCCCAAAAGGCAGGCCACGCCGGCACGTTGGACCCGATGGCGACGGGCGTCCTGGCCGTGGCGCTCGGCGAAGCGACCAAGACCGTTCCCTATGCCATGGATTCGGAGAAGACCTACCGGTTCACGGCCTGTTGGGGCGAGGGACGCGACAGCGACGACGCCGAGGGCAACGTGACCGGGACCACGGATGTCCGCCCGTCCCGGGCTGAAATCGAGGCTGTTCTGCCGCGGTTTATGGGCGAAATCTCCCAGGTTCCCCCCATTTATTCGGCCATCAAGGTCCAGGGCGAGCGGGCCTATGACCTGGCCCGTGGCGGGGAAACCGTGGTTCTCGAGGCCCGGACCATCCAGATCCATGAGGCGCGGCTTCTCGACCGGCCGGACGACGACCACGCGACCTTCGAA
>JBEKLK010000145.1:0-8239 GCA_050010235.1 Rhizomicrobium sp. | reverse complement strand
CATTCCTCGATGATATCGTCGGCGTCGAGGATGGCGTTGTTCGGCGCATCGAGCAGGAGCAATCCGCCCGGTTTCAGGACGCGCCAATGATCGGCCAATACGCGGGCCGGTTCGGCCAGATGCTCGATCGTGTGGCAGGAGTGGACGATGTCGAAGCGCCCCGTTTCCAGCGCCGCATCTTCGATCCGGGCCTGCACCAGTTCGCAGCGGTCGAGCCCGGCGCAGGACTGCGCCACGCGCTCGTCGGGTTCGACGGCTACGATGGAGGCTGCGGGAGCGGTTTCCAGAAATGCCCGCGCAAAACTGCCGCGATTGGATCCGACATCGAGGAGCGACAGATCGGCCGACAAATCGGCGTGGCGTTTCAGCAGGGACAGCGCTGCCCCGGTTCGAAAGCCCTTGCCGTAGCGCACATTGCCCCAGTCCGCGCCGCCGGAGACGGCGGCCGGCGCGCGTTGGGCACGGTCGATGCGGGGAAGGCTTTCCAGCAATCCGCAATGGCGGCACAGATAGACTTTAAGGCCCCGCGTCGATCGTTCGGGATCGTAGATCGGCTCAAGGGTATCGTGGCGGCAGAGTTCGCAAAGTTCGGTCATGGAGTGTTCCGGAAACGGGCCGGTAACCATCTTCCATCGCTCGTGCTTAATAATTCACTACGTATTCGGGCCTGTCCGCATAGCCCAGACGATCCATCATTCCGCCCCCAAGCGCGTCGAATTGGGCGCGCTGTTGCGCGTCGAGAAGATGGTCCTCGGGCCGGTTGACGTTGTGCGGCCGGGCGAATGCGTCGAAATGCTCGTCGCGGTAACCGAGGTTAAGAAAAGCGAAAAGACCGCGCACCGCATCCGGCGACGCTTGCAGGTCTTCCAGTCGCATAAAATGCGTCCGCAGTGGGTCGATCTGCTGCAGCGATTCCAGAATGACGCGATTGATCTCGGCCCAATGCCAGGCGATGCGCTGGAATTGGCCGAAGGAACGGAACTTTTCGGCGAGGGGATCGGCTTTGCGGGGGCACGGCCACCAATATTTTTTTTCGGGCGGTGGCGCCGGATTGCGCCCGGGATCGTCCACGAAAGCCTGGAGAATTGCCGTCGAGCGGTCGTCGTAGCACTCCGCGGCGAGCTTGTGAAAATAGGAACTCGAAACCTTTCGTCCATCGCGCACCAGATGGACGAATTTGGCCTGGGGCAGGAGCGCGGCAAGATCGGGGATCAGCCACGACAGCTTGTTCGACGAATCGCCCCAATGCGCGGCTTCGCAATAGCGGATCGCGGCCAGGTGCGTGTCGCGCAGCACGCCGCGCGCGTCGTTTTGGCCTGCGAGGCCCATATAGTGGCGTACGGCCAGCGGCTGGACGATGTCCACGGCATATTCGTGCTGCATCTCGATATTGCCGGCCGCCGACAGCGCTTTTTGCAGCATCGCCGTTCCCGATCGGCCGCTCGAAACCACAAAGAAAGCCTGGGTTTCCAGACTCACGGCTTGACGGCGATGACGATCGCTTCACGGCCGAATCCGGCATTCGCCAGCGCGCGATAGAAGGCGCGACGCGTCTCCTTCATGCCCGTCGCCTCGAGGGCGAGGTCGAAACGCCGGCGCTTGGCATGACAGGCGCGACCGAGCGCGGGGTCGCTCGTGTAGTTCTCGCCCATCAATAGAAACATTTCCATCGGGAAGCTGGTTGTTCGCTCGACGGGCTCGAAATCGAGCCGCACCAGAAGGTCGCTGACCGAGTCGAAATCGAAATAATTGAGGTGACGATTGGGCGCCACCCACCATTCGGGCAATCCGGCAGCCACGCGTGCGGCCACCTGGAACGGCGAGAAATCGTTGGGCACGTTGACGCAAAGCACGCCGCCGGGCTCCAGGAGATCGCGCGCGAGCAACAAGGTTTCGGTGGGGTAGGGCACGTGTTCCAGAACGTTGTTGAGCTGGATCGCATCATAGCGTCCAAGGCCCGGCGCGGTTTCGGCGTTGAAGAAGCCTTCCGCCACCTCGACCCCGAGGCTGCGCGAATGCGCCGACGCGCTGCGCGAAGGTTCGATGCCGAGTACCCGCCAGCCCCGCTTTTTTGCGGTTTTCAGGAAAAAGCCCGGCCCGGAGCCGATATCGAGCAGGCGTCGTCGCGAGGGCCCCAGGAGGCGCTCAAAGCTTTCCAGCAAATCGGCGTGGGCGACTTCCGACCAAGCCTCATCGTCGCCCGGGCGGGACGGAATGGCGGACGTTTGATCGCGCAGATAAACATCGCGGTAGGTGTGCTCGAAGGCGCGCGGCTCCGGCAGCGGCACGATGTGGCGAAAGCCGCACATCACGCACTGGATAATGTCGTGGCCGCCCGCCCGCGCAATGCGCGGGCCTTCATGCGATTGCCACGCAATAATGGTCTCGGCCGCGGCAATGCCCATCTTTCCCCGCCCGCCCGTCGTTAACCGTCTTTTAGCCAACCGGTGTTTAAAAACTGTTAAGACCGACCGGAGCAATTGGGTGACCGAAGCACGTCAGCCGTTTTTCATCGCGGAAGCTTCGAGCAACCATGCCCGCGACCTGGCGCGCGCGCTGGCATTCGTGGATGCCGCAGCCGATTGCGGCTGCGACGCCGTCAAGTTCCAGCTGTTCAAGATCGCGCGCATGTTCGCGCCGGAAATCCTGGCCCAGAGCGCCAAGCACCGCGCCCGCACCGAGTGGGAATTGCCGATTGCGCATCTCGGTCCCCTTGCCGAACGCTGTTCGCAGCGCGGCATCGCGTTTTCCTGCACGCCATTTTACGTCGAAGCGGTCGAGGAGCTTCGCCCGTTTGTCAGCTTCTACAAGATTGCGTCCTATGAGCTGATGGTCACGCCGCTGCTGGAAGCATGCGCACGGACCGGCAAGCCCGTCGTGCTGTCCACCGGCATGGCGACGATGGATGAAATCGTTGCGGCTGCGGCCACGCTGAAACACGCTGGCGCCCGCGATATCACTTTGCTTCATTGCGTGTCGGCCTATCCGACCCCGCCCGCAGAAGCCAATCTGGCGGCAATCGCGGCAATCCGCAGCGCCACCGGGTGCAAGACCGGCTGGTCTGATCATACGCGAACGCCTGCCGTCATCGAGCGCGCCGTGCATCACTGGGATGCGGCGGCGGTGGAGTTTCATCTCGATCTCGACGGGGAGGGTGCGGAATACGCCGCCGGCCATTGCTGGCTGCCGGACGAAATCGCGCCCGTCGTCGCGCGCATCCGCGAGAGTTTCGTCGCCGACGGCACGGGGTTCAAGGAACCGCAGCCTTCCGAAGCCGACGACCGGGAGTGGCGCGCGGATCCGAGCGACGGCATGCGTCCATTGCGCCATGTGCGTGCAGCATGGAAGCCGGCGGCATGACCATGACGCCGGAACCCAGCGATCATTTGCGCATCGTCGCCGTCATCCAGGCGCGCATGGGTTCGACGCGCTTGCCTGGCAAGGTGCTGAAGCCGATCGCGGGGCAACCGCTGCTTTGGCATATCGTCCATCGCCTACACCGTTCGAAATTTATCGAACAGATTGCAATTGCCACCTCCACCAACCCGCGCGACGACGCCATTGTCGCATTCGGCCGCGAACACGGCGTCCCGGTCGTGCGAGGTCCCGAAGACGACGTGCTGGCACGGTTCGCGCGCGCGGCGGAACTGCTCGACGCCGACGTGATCGTGCGCGTGTCGTCCGATGCCCCATTCGTCGATGCCGGCTTCATCGATCATCTTCTCACCTCGTTGCTAGAGCAGGACGGCGACTACGTGCTGCTGGAAGAAGGCGCGGTGACAGGGCACGAAGGCGTCGATCCGTTCACGCGGCGCGCGCTCGACAAGCTGATGATGGACGCGCATGCCGATCCGGTCGCGCGCGAGCACATCACGGGCTATTTCAAGCTCCATCCTGAATTCGTGCGGATCGCACGCGCGCCGGCGTATCCGCCGCTCGCCCGCGCCGGCGGACGCCTGACGGTCGATACGCCCGACGATCTCGCCTTCGTGGAGACCTTGCATGAGCGCCTCGCCGCCAAAGCGGGAGAGGCTTCTCTCGCGGACCTGCTGCTGCTGCTTGAGCGTGAGCCGCAATTGCGCGCGATGAATGCGCATGTGAAACAGAAGTCGATCGCCGCAACAGGCGGCTTGGCGCTGATCCGCTGCGACGGCGGCGGCAAATTCGGCTATGGGCACGTCAAACGCATGGTGGCGCTGGCGCGTGCGTTGCGCGATCGCGAAGGCATCGGCGCGATCTTCGCGGTGAACGGCACCGCGGATGCATTGCAACCCGTGCGCGATGCGGGGTTCGAAGCGCTGCCGGTCGATGCCGCACAAGATGCGGCTCAGTTGACCAAACTCGTGGAGAGCCGCGATCCGGATATGCTGATCTGCGACATGCGCGAAGGAATTGGCGGCGAAGAGCTGGTCCGGCTTTCGCGCCATGTCGCCCTCACGGCCGTCATCGATGACGGCTCCGATCGCCGCCTCGCGGCAGACCTCGCCTATTATCCGCCGGTGCCGCAAGCCTACCAGCTCGATTGGGGCGCCACGCACTGCGTGCCGCGCATCGGTTGGGAATGGGCCATGCTGGGTCTCAACAAGCTCGCGTCGTCGCGGCGAATGGCGTCTCCCCGCCCGACATTGCTGGTTGCGATGGGCGGCAGCGATCCCGCGGGCCTGACGATCAGAACTGCCGAGGCGCTCGCCCGGCTCGAGCCCGTGTTCCGCGCACGCTTTGTGATAGGGCCGGGTGTTGTCGATGGCGCTCGCGTCGCGCGCCGGATCGTCGGCCTCGCGCCGCATTTCGAGACGGTGGAAGGCGCAGGCGATCTGGCGACGGAATATGCCGCGAGCGACGCCGCAATCGCCGCGTTCGGCGTCACGGCCTATGAGCTCGCCGCCTATGGCGTGCCGGCGCTCTATCTCTGTCTGACTGAAGACCACGCGCTTTCGGCCTCGGCCTTCGAGCAGGCCGGCATGGGGATATCGCTGGGCGTCGCGGAGCGCACGACAGACGAAGACATCGCGCGTGCGGTGTGGGCGTTGTTGGCCGATCCCGCGCGCCGCCGCGAGATGCGCGCGGCCGGAATGACGACGATCGATGCGGACGGCGCTGCGCGCGTGGCCGCCGATCTGGCTGCCGCGTTGAGCGCGCGACGCGTCAGCGCGCCGTTTGCAGCGCGCGGATAGCCTCCGAAGCTTTTGCAAAGCCTTCGCGCCAGTCGCCCTGTTCGCGGGGCATGATGCAGATGCATGAGGGGGCGAACGGTTCGAAGGATTCGCCGAAACTCGTCCAGCTCGTGTCGTAAAGAATTTTCAAAGTAGACGCGCCGGTGCCCGCAGCAAGCCATGAGACGGCGGTGGGCGCGGTGACGACGGCATCGAGGGCGGACAACATCGCGCAGGTACGGTCGAGTTCGTTCTTCTGATCGAGAGCGGGCGGCACGAAGATCGCGCGTCCGCTTATGGCTTCGAGGGTTGCGATTTCCTCCGGCGCGGCGTCGTATTGGACCGAAACGATCGATCCCGGCAGCGTGCGCAGAAACTCACCCCAGGCCTCAAGCGGCGCAAATTGCAGATTGCGTGCGCCTCCCGTCTTTCCACTGCGCCAACAGATGCCGATACGCGGCCCCTCGCTCAGGGCCGAAAAGGTCTCGCGCCAACGCATCTTCTCGCTCGCGTCGGGCGAAAGATAGGCGTTCGGGTTCGGAAATTGCGACATCCGATGGCGAAGGATGCGGGGCAGGCTGCCGAGTTCGATGGCGGCGTTGGCGCCGCCGGCCGCCTTGAGCCAGCCATAATGGGCGGTGTTGACGCCGCCCTTCGCCTGCATATGACTGGGTTTTACCGCCACGCCGGGGAAGGATCGCTCAAAGAGCGAAACAAGCCTCGGTTCGCACTCGACGATCAGTGTACCGCCGTCATCCTTCGCCCGTATCGCTAGGTCGGCGATGAGACTCGCAAACATCAATTCGTCGCCGACGCCTTGCTCGGCCGTGACAAGCAATCGCGTACGCTTGAGATGGGCGCCCTGCCACAGGGGCAGACCGTGATCGCAGACCGGGGCTTTCCCTGATATTTTCAGGCGTGCCGCGTAATCGCGCCAGCCGTCCTTCAGATTGCCGTGCAGCAGATGGAGGATGCTGCGGTTGAGCCTGGCTTGGGCATTCCTGGGCTCGCGCGCGATCGCGCGATCGTAAAGTTCGAGCGCTTCCTCGATCTTACCCGTGTCAGCGAGAAGATCGGCAAGATTGCCGAGCGCGGGAACGTAGTCAGGCCGCCTCGCAAGCGCTTCGCGATAATGCTCTTCGGCACCCGCCCGCTCGCCCATTTCGCCATAGGTCGAACCGAGCGTGAGCCACAATTCGGGCGCATCCGGATTGCGCGCCAGCGCAGGCGCGAGAAGCGCTTGCGCGGCTGCGAAATTTCCCTGGGCCCGGAGCAGATTGGCCAGATTGACAAGGGCTTCGATTCGGCCCGGCTCCAGGGCCAGAACTCGGTTAAAAAATTCTTGCGCGGGCTTCGTCATCCCGAGCGCGCGCGCGGTGTTGCCAAGCGCGAACAGCACGCGCGGATCGTCGGGGCGAGCCTGCAGCGCACGTTCGTACCGGTCGATCGCTTCGGCATGACGGTTTTGAGCGGAAAGCTTGAGGCCTTCCTCGTAGGCGTCGACAGGTGCCAAAGCGGTCATGGGCCGTGTTGTGCACCCGGCGCTGTTAAGAGTGCGTTAAGTACGATTTGTCCGGTGTTGCTTAGGCAGACCTTAAGCGTTGGAGGCCA
The DNA here is from genome assembly GCA_050010235.1 of Rhizomicrobium sp. Taxonomy (GTDB): domain Bacteria; phylum Pseudomonadota; class Alphaproteobacteria; order Micropepsales; family Micropepsaceae; genus Rhizomicrobium. The sequence goes on along the minus strand of JBEKLK010000145.1, from coordinate 1,475 downwards.
AAGTCCGGTGTCAACTTCCGGGACAAGCAACGATGTCGACCATAGGGAGCATGCCGTCATATCTGACGTCGCTGTTCACGACGCCGACGACGAGCGTGTCCTCATCGGAAACCTCGTCGTCGAACAGTTCGAAGACAGATACCCTATCCACGATAACCTCGGCAGATCTGCTCGACTATTATGCGGGTGCGGATGCCGCACACGCAGAGTCGAGGTCGTCATCAACCGCGGCGAGTTCGTCAACGTCGAGTGCCGCGACTCAGACTCCGCCCTGGAACGAGCCGCAGCCTTCGACCCTGGCGGAAGATGCGGATATTCTTTCCACGACGAATTTCATCGATCCGAACAGCACGCAACTCGCCGCCGCCGCGTCATCGAATTCGACGACACATGCGGACAATCAAAACCTTTTTACGCTCTATTCCGCCGTCAACTCTCTGAGCCAGCTTGCAGCATTGGCGCAGTCGTCGACCGCTACGCCCGGCCAGCTCGCCGGTTATAACACGCGCTTCCAAACCGGCCTCCAGCAGGTCGAATCCTTCATCAATGCGACGACATTCAACAATTTCACGCTGCAGATGCAGACACCGAGCGCATCCGTCACGGGCAGTGCGGCAGTCCCGTTCGCGCCGATCGATTATTCCGGCGGGACGGTCGTCAGCGACGCCAATCTCTCAACGGCATTGCCCAGCGTCAGCGCAAGCCAAAGCTTCGATGTTTCCATCACCAAAGGCGGCTCGACGACGAATGTGCCGATCGACCTTTCCCAGGTTCAGGGCCCACTGACGCTCGGTAACATCGTCGGCTACGTCAACCAGCAGCTCTCCGGCGCCGGTTTTACGACGCGGTTCAGCACCGCCCTGACCAGCGGTTCGATCAACGATACGTCCAAGGCGACCTGGGGCATTCAAATTGCACAGGGTGCCGGCGAAACTGTCGCGCTGTCGTCGACGCAGGCGACGCCCTCGCTCTATCTCGCGGGAGCGTCGGGCTCGGCGACGCCGACAATCACAAACACCACGACCACGAACAGCGGCAGCACCGTCTCGACGGCGCCGGCCGACCAGCAGGGCAGCCTCGTTCAACTCGACAATCTGTCGTCCACGCCGCAAGTGGTGTCCCATACGTCCGTCGACCCCTCCAGCGGCAACACCACGGCGCAGTCGACCGTCGTCGATTCGAACGGCGATGTGTATGTGCTGGGCAATGCGACCGGGAACTTCGGCAACGACCTCAATCAGGGCACGCAAGGCGTGTATCTGAGCCAATACGACTCGGCGGGCAATCTGCAATGGACCCAGCTCGTGAGCGGTTCGGGAAGCGCGAGCGCTTATTCGATGGCGCTCAACCCGACCGGCGGGGTCGTCATTGCCGGCAGCACGACAAGCAATCTCACGACCACGGGCATTTCAAACGGCAACAATGACAGCTTCGCCGCCGCTTACGATTCCAGCGGCAATCAGAGCTGGCTGACG
>JBEKLK010000144.1:0-8310 GCA_050010235.1 Rhizomicrobium sp. | reverse complement strand
GCCGACGATATCATCGAGGAATGGTTCATCGACAAGCATCTCTACCACTTCTCCGCGCGCACGCTGATGCGCATGGTTGTGGCGGCCGGATTCGAAATCATCGCCGCTCCCGATACCGACGACCACGCAAACCTGCTGATCGTCGCACGCAAGGCCTATACGGCCTATCGCGCGAGGGACCTCGACCATCGCGAAGTCGCGGAAGCCTCGCGCCTGGTCGCCAATTACGGTTCCGCGCGTGCGCGCAATCTTGCGGTGTTGACTTTTGTCTCGACCGAAATCGCGGGCATGGCGCCGAAGCGCGTTGCGATGTGGGGCGCCGGCCGGCTGTTCGACACGCTGGTCGTACACGGCAGCTTCATACCCACGAATCTGTCACTTCTGATCGACACCCATTTGAAGGCGCATGTCGCCGACCGCTATGGTTGCACCCTGGCGGGGCCGGAAGCGCTCACGGGCGCCGATCCCGACGTCATCGTCATCATGTCGCGCAGCTTTGCAGGTGAAATCGCGACGGAAGCGCGCCGACTCGCGCCGCGCGCGGAGATCGTCCTCTACGCCGATCTTCTCGCTCGTGCGCATATTCGGAAAGCGGCCTGAGCATGCCGACGCTGTCGCAAAAACCCCTTCTGAAACAAGATGCGCCGTCGTCGCGCGAGCTTGCCGCCGAAATCGCCGAAGCCGCACGCTTTACGCGCAAGCATGCGATCGCCTCGATTTACCATGCCGGCTCCGGACATCCCGGCGGCGCCATGTCGTCGGCCGATATTCTTGCCTGTCTCTTCGGCGCCGAACTCAATTTCTGGCCGGATGCCGTGAACGACCCGGATCGCGACCGGTTCGTGCTTTCGAAAGGTCACGGCGCGCCTGCGCTTTATGCGATTGCGGCGCGCCACGGCTTTTGCGATGCGCGCGCCGCGCTCAATCTACGCAAGCTCGGCAGCCCGTTCCAGGGCCATCCGCATGTGCTTGATCTGCCCTGGGTCGAAACCAGCACCGGTTCCCTCGGTCAGGGATTTTCCGTGGCGCTCGGAATGGCGATGGGCCTCAAGCTGCAGAAGCGACCCGCGCGCGTTTACGCGCTTCTGGGCGACGGTGAATTGCAGGAAGGCGAGGTGTGGGAGGCCGCCATGTGCGCCGCCCATCACAAACTCGACAATCTGTGCGCCGTGATCGACTACAACAAACTGCAGAGCGACGACCGCAACGACGCAATCATGCGCTTGGAACCGCTCGCCGCGAAATGGCGCGCCTTCGATTGGGCCGTGGCCGAAGTCAACGGACATGACATCGACGAGATCCTGGCCGCGTTTCGCCGCGCTTCCGCCACGCATGGACGGCCTGCGGTAATCATCGCCCATACCATCAAGGGCAAGGGCGTGCCCTACATGGAAAACATTCCCCATTGGCACGGCAGCGTGAAGCTGACGCGGGAACAGGCAGAAGACGCATTGACGGCTCTCGGCGCAAACCGATCCGAAATCAAGGAATTGCTCGATGTCGACGACCGCTGAAGCGCCTGCCCTGATTGGCACGAGCGGAGACTCCTTGCGCGAGGCGTTCGGCAAGGCGCTGTCCGGCCTCGCCGATGAATTTCCCAAACTCGTCGTACTCGACGCGGACATTGCGGGCGGCACGGGCGTACATCATTTTCGCAAGAGCCACCCCGCACGTTTCCTGCAATTCGGCATTGCCGAGCAGAACATGATGGCCGCCGCCGGCGGCCTTGCCGCTGTCGGCTTGTTGCCGGTGGTGACGACTTTCGCCGTGTTCTGCCTGCGCGCCATCGAACAGGCGCGTCTTTCGCTCGCCTATGCCAGGCGCAACGCCAAGATCGTCGCGAGCCATCCGGGACTCGATGTCGGACCCGATGGCGGCTCCGCGCAATCGCTGGAAGATCTCGCGGCGTTCCGCGCCATCCCCGGCATGACGGTGATTTCGCCGGCCGATCCCACAGAGACCGCTTTGGCTACGCGTGCGATTCTCGAATTCGAGGGTCCCGTTTATATGCGCACGGGCCGCAGCCCGGCCATGCGCATTTTCGGCGACGATCATACATTCGAAATCGGAAAAGGCCGGATTGTCCGCGATGGCAGCGACGTAACCCTTGTTGCCTGCGGTGTCGAAGTTTCGCGCGCGCTGGAAGCCGCAAAATCTCTGGAGCAGGACGGCATCTCGGCGAGAGTCGTCAACATGGCGACGATCAAACCGATCGATACCGAATTGCTTGCGCGTTGCGCGGAAGAAACCGGTGCCGTCGTCACGGCGGAAGATCACAATATTCATGGGGGCCTTGGCGGCGCCGTTGCCGAAGCCCTTGCGGCATCGCGCCCCTGCCCGATCGAATTCATCGGCATCAAGGACGTGTTCGGCGCTTCCGGCGAACCCGAAGAGCTCGCAACGCTTTATGGCCTGACCGCGCCGCACATCGCCAAGGCTGCCAGACGCGCCATCGCACGGAAGGGGTAAATCGGATGTCGCGTTTTTCGCTCGCCGGCAAAACGGCGTTCGTCACCGGCGGCAGCCGGGGCATCGGCCGCGCCATTGCCATCGGGCTTGCGGAAGCCGGCGCCGACGTGGCGCTCACCTATCGCGAAAAAGCAGACGAAGCGCGAAGTGCCGTGCACGAAATCGAAGCGCGCGGCCGGCGCGGACTTGCGCTGAAGATGGACGTTGCCGATCGTGCGAGCGTCGAAGCCGCCGCCAAAGACGCGAAAGGCGCCCTCGGCGCCATTTCGATCCTGGTGAACAACGCCGGCATCAACAAGCCGACTGATTTCGACCAAGTGACCGACGCGGACTGGGATTCGATTCTCGCGACCAACCTCAAAGGTCCCTTCATCTGTGCCCAGGTGTTCCTTCCCTTACTGGCGCAGACGGGCAGCGGGAGCATCATCCACATCGGCTCGGTGAGCGGGCAATATGGCGGGCCTCGCACGGCGCATTACGCGGCATCCAAGGCCGGACTCATGTCTCTCGCACAGGTGATCGCGCGCTTCGGCGCGCAGCATGGCGTGCGATCCAACGTCGTCGCAGCAGGTCTGATCGCCTCCGACATGGCAGGCGCGGCGATGGCGGCTGCCAGCGTGCAGAAGGCCGCCGAGAGCATTTTGCTCAAGCGATTGGGCCGAACGCAGGAAGTGGCCGACGCCGTCGTGTTTCTCGCAAGCGACGCTTCGTCCTACATCACGGCGCAAACGCTGAACGTCAATGGCGGACTCTATTTCTGATGGCGAAGACTCTCCTCATCGTTTCCGGTGGCATCGAGGCGGCCGATGCCGCAAAGCGCGCCAAGGAAATGGGTTATTATGTCGTGGTCTCCGATCGCGATACGGAAGCGCCCGGTTTCGCCTTCGCCGATTCCTGCCTGCTTGCCGACGTCTATGGCGCGGATGAAACGGCGGCTGCGGCCGAGCGCTTCAGCCGCAAGATCCGGCGCATCGACGGTGCGATCTGCGTGGCGGCCGATGCGCCCATGACGGTCGCGGCGGTATCCAAAAAGCTCGGGCTCGGCGGCATCTCTTTCCAGAGCGCTCGACTCGCATCCGACAAGCTCGCGATGAAGGAACGATTTCGGGATTTGGGTGTGCCGGTGCCGTGGTTTTCACAGGTATCTACACCACAGGCACTCTCGCGCATCGCCATCGAGCGTGGCCGAGATCTCGTGATCAAACCCGTGGACAGTCGTGGCAGCCGCGGCGTGCAGCGCGTGGCGCAAGTGCAGGATTTGGACAAGGCGTTTTTCCTGGCGCGCTCTCACTCTCCGACCGATCGCGTGATGGTGGAGCAATATCTGAGCGGACCGCAGGTTTCGACGGAATCGATCGTCGTGGACGGCATCTGCCACACACCCGGATTTTCCGATCGCAATTACGAGTTTCTCGAACGCTATGCTCCGTTCTTCATCGAGAATGGCGGCGATTTGCCGAGCAGTCTGCCGCCGGACATTCAAGCAAAGGTGAAAGATGTCGTCGCGCGCGCCGCCGCTGCGCTCGGCATCGTCAACGGGACCGTGAAGGGCGATATCGTCGTGCATGACGGCGAACCCTATGTGATCGAGCTGGCCGCGCGATTGTCGGGCGGATTTTTCTGCACGCGTGAAATTCCCCTCAATACGGGGGTTGATTTCATCGGCGCGGCCATCAAGGTGGCGCTCGGCGATCCCGTTTCGGCGGAAGAACTGGAGCCCAAGAAACTCACGCCTGTGATCCAGCGTTACGCGTTTCCCAAACCCGGAAAAGTGGTGTCGGTCACGGGTGCCGAGAATGCCCGCAAGATCCCCGGCATCGCCGAACTGGTCGTAACTGCAAAGCCCGGCGATGTGATTCCGCCGGCGGGCGACAAGCGGCCTTCCGCGGCCATGGTTCTCGCCACCGGCGTGTCGCGCGATGCGGCGATCACGGCCGCAAATGACGCGCTCGCCCAGCTCCGCATCGAAATCGCATGAACGCGCCCTTCCCGCTGTTCGACGCACGCGCTTCGTGCGCAACGCTGCGGCTCTTCGCGCTGTTCCATCTCAACCTCGCCTTTTCCTCGATCGAAGAGGGGCAGCGGGGCGACGTCATCCAACGCTGCTATTGGCCGCTGCTCGATCTGGCGCAATCGCATGGCCCCATCGGGCTTGAGATCACAGGGTTCACGCTGGAAGAAATAGCCGCGCGCGATCCCGAATGGTGCGGACGCGCGCGCGCGCTGATCGCCAAGGGTCGCATCGAGCTGATCGGCTCCGGCTATGCGCAGATCATCGGCCCCCTCGTACCGGCCGAGGTCACACAAGCCAATCTGAGGATCGGCAATGACTTCTATAAGCGGCTGCTCGGACATCGGCCCGCACTCGCACTCGTCAACGAACAGGCATATTCCGCTGGTCTCGTAGGGCTTTATCTCGATGCGGGTTATCAGGCGCTGCTGATGGATTGGGACAATCCCGCCGCGCACCATCCGGAATGGCCGGCTGAGACGCGGTATCTGCCGCAGCGCGCACTGGGCAGCGACGGGCGCAGCATTGCACTTCTGTGGACCAGCACCGTCGCATTCCAGAAGCTTCAGCGCTTTGTCCATGGCGACATGCCGATCGGCGACTATCTCGACTATGTCGAAAGCCGTCGCGGCGCGCATGCGCGCGCGCTGTGTCTTTATGCAAGCGACGCGGAAATCTTCGATTTTCGTCCTGGCCGCTACAAGACCGAAGAAGCCATCGGCTGCACCAGCGAATGGAGGCGGTTCGCCGAGGCATTGGCCGCGGTCGAGACCATGCCGGGCTGTGCGCTCGTCGCACCGAGCGATGCCTTGGCACTTGCGTCCGTGGAGGGCGCAAATCTCTCGCTGCGGCTGGAATCGGCCAGTTGCCCGGTTCCGGTCAAAAAGCAACGCAAATACAGCCTGGCGCGTTGGGCCGTCACCGGCCGCGACGACGTGGCCGTCAACGCCGCATGCCAGCGCATCTATCGCGGACTTGTCGGGCGCAGCGCGGACGATGTTGCCTGGAAGGAGCTTTGCTATTTGTGGTCGAGCGACTTCCGCACCCATATCACGGAGAGACGCTGGACGGCATTTTGCGAGCGGCTTGCGAGAGCGGAGCGAGAATGGGGCGGCGTGCGTATTGAACCCTGCCACCGGCCCGTCACTGCCGAGGCAGTCTCCGCACGACATATCGACGTCGTGACACCGGCGCTCTCGGCCACGCTCGACCGCCGGCGTGGATTGGCGATCGAGCGATTAACCTTTGCCGGCGACAGCGGCGCGGTCATCGGCGGCTTGCCGCATGGCCACTTTGACGACATTGCGCTTCAGGCCGATTGGTACACGGGCGATTGCGTGTTCGAAGCTCCCGGCGAACACAAGGTGACCGATCTGGAATGGTGCGAGGCGCATGTATGGCGCTCACCCGAAGGCGACCAGTTCGCGTCGGCACGCGTCGAGACCTCCAAAGGCGCAATCGAAAAGACCATGTGCTTCCGTGCCGGCGAACCGCGGGTCGATTTCGACGTGACCTTCGATTGGAGCGACTGGAACAAGGGCAGCCTGCGTCTCGGCCATGTCACGCTTCTGCCGGACGCGTTCGATTGGGAGAAGCTTTCCCTAACGACACACAATGGCGGTAAGGAATGCGAAACCTTTTCCCTTAAGGACACCATCGTCGATCATGGCGCACCGGTTTCCTTTTTGGTGTCGTCATCCCATGGGCTCGGGCTGACCGAAGGTTGGGCAACGCTCGGCGACGGCGAAACTGCGATCCGCGTCGACGTAGACCGCGCCACAGCGCCGCTTTTGGGCTTTTTGATCCACAAAAAGATCGGCGGCAGCCTGTTCTGTCAGTTCGTGCTGTCGGCACTCGAACTCGACGAAACCCGCAAGCCTTCGCCCTATCGCGCCGGGCCCAGACGTTTTCGATTCGGCATCTCTCGTGTGCGCCGCGCAGGGAATAATTAACCGCGTTCTGCAACGATTGGCGTCATCAAACCGAAGGACGCGAATATCATGGGGCAGCGCGCCACCAAGATCTTTCTTCCGAGCACGGAAGTGCCAGCCAACATCGAACCGATCAATCGCACTTTTCGCGATTTCTCCCAACCGTGGCTCGACCTGAACGAAAAGGCCGTATTGGTCACCGGCGGAACGGGCTCCTTCGGCAAGCATTTCGTCAAGCTGGTGATCGATCGCTACAAGCCCCGCCGGTTGGTGATCTTCTCGCGCGACGAACTCAAGCAATACGAAATGCAGCAACTGTTCCCCATGGAGCAGTATCCGTTCATGCGATATTTCATCGGCGACGTGCGCGACCGCGACAGGCTCGAACTCGCCATGCGCGATATCGACTATGTCATTCACGCAGCTGCGCTGAAGCAGGTTCCGACCGCCGAATACAATCCCTTCGAGTGCATCCGCACCAACGTGTTCGGAGCGGAGAATCTCGTTTACGCAGCGCTGCGGCGTAACGTACGCAAGGTTATCGCGCTGTCGACCGATAAGGCCGCCAATCCCGTCAACCTCTATGGCGCTTCCAAGCTCGCCTCCGACAAGATCTTCGTGGCCGCCAACAATCTGGCCGGCGCGGACGGTACCCGTTTCGCGGTCGTGCGCTACGGCAACGTGTTCGGCTCGCGCGGCAGCGTGGTGCCGTTTTTCCGGAAGCTCGCGGCCGACGGCGCTGAAACGTTGCCGATCACCGATCCCCGCATGACGCGCTTCTGGATCACGCTGACCCAGGGCGTGAATTTCGTGCTCTCGAGCATGGAGATGACCCGCGGCGGCGAAATCTTCGTGCCAAAAATCCCTTCGACCACCATCACCGATGTCGCGACCCTGCTCTGCCCCAAGCTCGGGCAAAAGATCGTGGGCGTTCGGCCGGGTGAAAAACTGCACGAGACCATGATCCCCGCCGACGATTCGCGCTGGACAGTCGAGATCGACGACCGTTTCGTAATCCTTGCAAGCTTTGCCGCGGCCGCCCGGGAGGCCTATCTTAACCGGGGCGCCAAGCCCGTGGCCGAGGGTTTCGCCTATTCGAGCGACAACAACACCGAGCGCCTCGATGCGCGCGGGCTTCAAATGCTTCTTGCTCAGGAAATGGCATGAGCGCGCCTGCCATCAAGGCAGGGCGCGTCCGCGTCAACCGCTTTCTGCCCTATGGCCGCCAGGTCATCGAAGACGACGATATCGCGGCCGTGGCGGAAGCCATGCGCGGCGAACTTCTTACGACCGGCCCTTATGTCGGGCGCTTCGAATCGGCGCTGACGAAGACGGTCGGCGCGAAACATGCCGTCGTCTGCGCCAACGGCACCGCGGCGCTGCACATGGCGGCGCGCGCGCTCGATCTCGGCCCCGGAACGAAAGTCGTCGTTCCCGCGATCACCTTTCTGGCCACGGCCAGCGCGCCTCATATGAACGGCGCGGATATCGTGTTCGCCGATGTGGACCCCGAAACCGGATTGATGGGCCCGCAGAATCTCATGGATGCCCTTGAACGCGCTGGGCATGCTGACGCCGTTTTCAACGTACATCTGAACGGCCAGTGCGGCGCGATCGAAGAGATTGCCCAGCTCGCCCGCGCCCGCGGCGCCCGCATCGTCGATGACGCCTGTCATTCGCTGGGGACCGGCTATGTCGCGGCCGATGGTTCGGCGACGACGATCGGTTCGAACGCATTTGCCGATCTCAGCGTCTTTTCCTTCCATCCGGTGAAGTCGATCGCCATGGGCGAAGGCGGCGCGGTCACGGCCAACGATCCGGAACTCGCCGCGCGGCTCGTGCGCGCCCGCAATCACGGCATGACGCGTGAACCGGGCGATTTCGTGAACCGGGACGACG
>JBEKLK010000143.1:0-8323 GCA_050010235.1 Rhizomicrobium sp. | reverse complement strand
CATGGGCGAAAGCCGCCGTGGAGATGCATCAGGAAAATGAGTTCCGCTTTGGCTGAGGAGCCTGGCCTGAAGGGGCCCGCGCATCCGACCGGTATGAAGCCGACAGACGTCAGCAACCCGGACTACTTTCACAAGGTTGTCGATTGCCAGTGGGCGTGCCCCGCGCACACACCCGTGCCCGAATATATCCGGCTGATCGCGGCGGGGCGGTACAGCGACGCCTACATGATCAATTGGAATTCGAATGTGTTTCCCGGCGTGCTGGGCCGCACCTGCGACCGACCTTGCGAGCCCGCCTGCCGGCGCGGCCGCGTCGAAGCGGAACCCGTCGCGATTTGCCGCCTCAAGCGCGTGGCAGCCGACAACAAGGACGATATCCGCGATCGCCTGCCGGTGGCGTCGCATCACAAGAACGGCAAGCGCGTTGCGCTGATCGGTGCCGGTCCCGCCTCGCTCACCGTCGCGCGCGATCTGCTGCCGCTGGGCTACACGGTCGTCATCTACGATCAGGACAAGCTGGCCGGCGGCATGATGCGGACGCAAATCCCGAAATTCCGCCTGCCCGAATCCGTGCTCGACGAGGAATGCAATTACATCCTCGGTCTGGAGCCTGAACTGAAGTTCGGCCAGCGCATCGACAGCCTGAAGGCGCTTGCCGCCGAGAACTACGACGCGATCTTCGTCGGCTGCGGCGCGCCGCGCGGACGCAATCTGGAAATTCCCGGCCGCGAGGAAGCGGCCGCCAACATTCATATCGGCATCGACTGGCTGTCGAGCGTCTCGTTCGGCCATGTCACGAAGATCGGAAAGCGCGTCATCGTGCTGGGCGGCGGCAACACCGCCATGGATTGCTGCCGCACGTCGCGGCGGCTTGGCGGCGAAAAAGTCGACGTCGTCGTCCGCTCGGGCTTCGAAGAGATGAAAGCCTCGCCCTGGGAAAAAGACGACGCGATGGGCGAAGGCATTCCCATCCACAATTTCCTCGTTCCCAAGGAATTCAAGCACGAGAACGGCAAGCTCAAAGGCGTCGTGTTCGAGAAGGTCAAGGCGCAGCGCGACGCCAAGGGGCGGCGCGAACTGGTCCCGACCGGCGAGCCCGAAATATTGATGGAGTGCGACGACGTGCTTGTCGCCGTGGGCCAGGAAAACGCCTTCCCCTGGATCGAGCGGGATGTCGGCATCGAATTCGATCGCTGGGACATGCCGAAAGTCGATCAGTTGACGATGCAATCGACCAATCCAAGAATCTTCTTCGGCGGCGATTCCGCGTTCGGGCCCAAGAACATCATCTGGGCCGTGGCCCATGGCCACGAAGCCGCGATCTCGATCGATCTTCTGTGCAACGGCAGGGACGTGAAGGCCGATCGTCCGCCTCCGCTCGTCAATCTGATGAGCCAGAAGATGGGCATTCACGAATGGAGCTATGACAACGATATCTCCAACGATCTTCGCTACAAGGTGCCGCATGCGCCGAAGGAAGTGGCGCTGAAGAACGTCAAGCTCGAAGTCGAACTGGGCTTCGATCCGAAGGCGGGATTCCTCGAAGCGCAGCGCTGCCTCAATTGCGACATCGAAACCGTATTCGAAACCGGCCTCTGCATCGAATGCGATGCCTGCGTCGACATCTGCCCGATGGACTGCATCACCTTCACGGCCAACGGCGCCGAAGAGGATTTGCGCACGCGCCTCACTGCACCCGCGCCCAACCCCACGCAGGATCTTTACCTGTCCGATATTCTGAAGACGGGGCGCGTGATGGTGAAGGACGAAGACATGTGCCTGCATTGCGGGCTCTGCGCCGAGCGCTGCCCCACCGGCGCATGGGACATGAAGAAATTCTATCTCGAACCCGCACAGGCCGAGTCATGCCGGAGCCGATAAGGGCGACGAACGATTTCGTCGTCAAATTCGCCAATGTGAACGGCTCGGGTTCGGCGAGCGCCAACGAGCTGTTTGCGAAATGCGTGTTGCGCATGGGCATTCCGGTCGCGTCGCGCAATATCTTTCCGTCGAACATCCAGGGCCTGCCCACCTGGTTCGAAGTGCGCATTTCGGGCGCGAACTGGCTGGGACGGCGCGGAGGCGTCGACCTGATGGTCGCGATGAACCCGCAAACCTGGGACAGGGACGTCGCCTCCATCGATCCCGGCGGCTATCTGTTCTACGATTCGACCAAGCCGCTGCCGCCGACCAAATTCCGCGAGGACACCAATTCGATCGGCGTGCCGCTGACCGACATCTGCAACCGCACCTACACCGATCCGCGTCAGCGCCAACTCTTCAAGAACATCATTTATGTGGGCGCGCTCGCCTCGCTGCTCTCGATCGAGCCCAAAGTCGTCGAGGACGCGATCGCCGCGCAGTTCCAGGGCAAGGAAAAGCTCATCGCTCCGAACGTGAAGGCGTTCCGGCTCGGCTACGATTATGCGGGCGAGCATCTGGCGGGCGCCTGCGGCCTCAAGCTCGAACGCGCCGATGCGGTCGGCGATCGTATCTTCATCGGCGGCAACGACGCGGCCGCTCTTGGGTGCGTCTATGGCGGGGCGACGGTCGCCGCGTGGTATCCGATCACGCCGTCCACCTCGCTCGCCGAAGCGTTCGGCAATCATTGCCGCAAATTCCGCGTCGATCCCGTGACGAAAGAGCATCGTTACGCGATCGTGCAGGCGGAGGACGAGATCGCCGCCATCGGCATGGTGATCGGAGCGGGATGGAATGGCGCGCGCGCCTTCACCGCCACGTCCGGCCCCGGCATTTCGCTGATGCAGGAATTTTTCGGGCTGGCCTATTTCGCCGAAATTCCGGCCGTGGTCTTTGATATCCAGCGCGGCGGCCCTTCCACGGGCATGCCGACGCGTACGCAGCAATCCGATATCCTGCTCTGCGCCTATGCGAGCCATGGCGACACCAAGCATGTGCTGCTGTTCCCCAAGGACCCCGCCGAAGCTTTTACTTTCGCGGCCGACGCATTCGATCTGGCCGAAAGGCTGCAGACGCCCGTCTTCGTGATGATGGATCTCGACATCGGCATGAACGACTGGCTGGTCCCGCCGCTCCAGTGGGACGATTCCCGGCGTTACGACCGCGGCAAGATCATGAGCCGCGACGAACTGGAAGCCGGCAAGATCTTCGGGCGCTATCTCGATGTGGACGGCGACGCGATTCCCTATCGCACGCTTCCCGGCACGCACCCGACCAAGGGGTCCTATTTCACCCGCGGCACGTCGCGCGACCGCTTCGCGAAATACAGCGAGGAAGGTGCGGTCTATGTCGACAACATGCAGCGTCTGCTGCGCAAGATCGACACGGCGAAAAGCCTCGTGCCGGCGCCAATCCGAGGAGAGGCGAAACAAAAGACGCGTTTCGGCGTCATCTATTACGGTTCCACCACAGTCGCAATGGAAGAAGCGCTTGCGGCTCTTGAGGCCCGCGACCTTCACCTCGATACGTTGCGGGTGCGCGCCTTTCCGTTCTCCGAAGACGTCAACGAGTTCATCAACGCGCATGACCAGGTTTTCGTGGTGGAGCAGAACCGCGATGCGCAGCTGCAGAAACTGCTCGTCAACGAATGCGCCGTCGACCCAGCGCGCACGATTTCGATTCTGCATTATGACGGCACGCCTATCACCGCGCGCTTCATCACCGACGCCATTGCCGATCGCATGATCCTGAACCAGCGCCAAGAGGCCGCGGAATGACTTACATCACCAAGCCCAAGCTGCGTCATCCGGGCCTGCCGAAGAACAATCTCGGCTTCACGCATCGCGATTACGAAGGCTCGATCTCGACGCTGTGCGCGGGTTGCGGCCACGATTCGATCAGTTCGTCGTTGATCCAGGCCTGCTTCGAACTCGACATCGAGCCTCATCGGGTGGCGAAACTCTCGGGCATCGGCTGCTCGTCCAAGACGCCCGACTACCTGCTCGGCAACAGTCACGGCTTTAATAGTGTGCATGGGCGCATGCCGTCGGTGCTGACCGGCGCCAACCTCGCCAATCGGGACCTGATCTATCTGGGTATATCCGGCGACGGCGATTCGGCCTCCATCGGGCTCGGCCAGTTCGCCCACTGCGTGCGCCGCGGCGTGAACATGGTCTATATCTGCGAGAACAACGGCGTCTACGGGTTGACCAAAGGTCAATTCTCCGCGACGGCCGACAAGGGCTCAAAGAGCAAGACGGCGGTGAACAACGATTCGCCGATCGACCTGGTGAGTCTGGCGCTGATCCTGGGTGCGACCTTCGTGGCCCGCAGCTTTTCGGGCGACAAGACGCAGTTGGTGCCTCTCCTCAAGGCGGCGATTTCGCATCGTGGCTCGGCGGTGATCGACGTGGTGAGCCCCTGCGTGCAGTTCAACAACAACCCCGCGTCGACGAAATCGTATGATTTCGTGCGCGAGCACAACGAGGCCGTGAATCGTCTCGATTTCATCGAGCCGCGGGCGCAAATCACCGTCGATTACGAACCTGGAACGGTCGAAATCGTGACGCAGCATGACGGCTCGCAGCTTCGGCTCTCCAAACTCCATGGCAGCTACGACGCGCGCGATCGCGTGGCGGCGATGACCTATCTGCAGCAACACCATGCGGCCGGCGAGGTTGTGACAGGCCTGCTCTATCTCGATCCGGAACCTGAAGACCTCCACGCGCATCTGAGCACGATCGCCGCACCCCTGAACACGCTCGGTGAAAAGGAATTGTGTCCGGGGGCCAAGGCGCTGGCGGACGTCAACCAGTCGTATCGATAAATACACTCAGGTCAGCGGCGTCCAGATCACGTCGTCGATTGTTCGCGCGCCTGTCGCCAGCATGACCAGCCGGTCGAAGCCCATTGCCACGCCTGAGGCCGGCGGCATGTGTCCGAGAGCCTCCAGAAAACCCTCGTCGATCGGATAGCGCTCGCCGTAAATGCGGCTCTTCTCATCCATCTCGGCCACAAAACGCCGGCGCTGCTCGGCCGCATCCGTCAACTCGCCAAAACCATTCGCAAGTTCGACGCCGCACACATAAAGCTCGAACCGCTCCGCCACGCGCGGATCGTGCGGCGTGGCGCGCGCGAGTGCCGCTTCGCAGCGGGGATATTCGAGGAGCACCGTGGGGCGCCCATTGCCCAGGCGCGGCTCGACTCTCGCCACAAGAATCTTGCTGAAGATGTCGGCCCAGTTGTCGTTGGATGCGGCTTCGAATCCTACCGCCTCTGCGCGTTCGGCCAATATCCGGCGATCGCCTTCGCCCTCCGGTGACAGCGACGCGAGCAGGTCGATCCCGGCATGAATGCGGAAGGCATCGGCTACGCTGAGGCGCTCCGGCTCCGCGCGGGGATCGCAACCGCGATCCCGGAAGGCAAACGTCTTCGCACCTGTCGTGTCGGCCGCGAGGCGCAGGACCGCGAGGCAGTCGTCAATGATGGCGGCATAGAGCTCGTTCGCGCGATACCATTCGAGCATGGTGAATTCCGGCGCATGCAGGACCCCGCGCTCGCGATTGCGGAAGACCCGCGCGAAATCGAAGATGCGCTTCTCGCCCGCCGCCAGGAGTTTCTTGCTGGAGAATTCGGGCGAGGTGTGCAGATAGCGCGTCTGCCGCGCGCCGCCGGTCGCGACCAGCTCCGTCGCGAATGCGTGCAGATGGGTTTCGTTGCCGGGCGAGACCTGCAGCGCGCCGCACTCGACTTCGAGAAAACCGTCCCGCTCGAAGCGGCTGCGGATCGCGGCCTTGATGCGCCCGCGCGCCAGAAGACGAGCCCGGCGATCTTCATGCACGCGAGGCGACCACCATGGCGATGCTTCCGTCACCCGATTGCTCCCTGGTTTCCTGTCAGGCCGAATCCCTATCACGACTTGGCAGTCCCCGGGCGACACTATGATCCACTCGCTCGGCCATCCCGCCGCTCTTGGCCGCCGCCGATGGTGCTGCTATGACCCCAGCCGCCCGTTTCCAGAGGTGACAAGTGGTTTCTGTGATTGCCAGTCAGATCCGCAAGGGTCAGGTCGTCGAGAAGGACGGAAAGCTTTATGTCGTGCTGACGGCCGAAAACACGCACCCCGGCAAAGGTACGCCGGTCACCCAGCTTGAGATGCGCCGCATCAGCGACGGCGTGAAGATCACAGACCGCTACAAAACGACGGACTCGATCGAAAAGGCTTTTGTCGAGGAGCGACCCTACAACTACCTCTACCATGATGGGGATCACTACATCTTCATGGACCCGGAAAATTTCGAACAGATCTCCGTCCTCGAAAGCGTCATCGGTGATGCAGTGCCGTACCTCCTCGAAAATATGGAAGTGCGGCTCTCCACGCATAACGGCACGCCAATCTCAATCGAGCTGCCGGCACGGGTGACGCTGGAAGTGATGGAGACGGAGCCGGTGACAAAGGGTCAGACGGCGTCGGGCTCTTTCAAGCCTGCAATACTCTCAAATGGCGTGCGCACCATGGTGCCGACGCATATCGTACCCGGCGTGCGCGTCGTCGTGCTGACCGAAAACGGTTCCTACGTCGAACGCGCCAAGGACTGAGCGCGCGCCTACGTATAGACGAAGTAGAGAACCACAAAAGCGACGACAGCGAGCGTGAGGCTGATGCCGAGCACGTAACGCACGTGGCCCAGGGTCACGGCCTGACGGGCATCGGTCTTTCCTATTTTGATGCCGCCGTCGGCGGAGTGATCGGTCTGCATTGAGGCTTGCCGCAGCTCTGTATCGGACATGTAAGCCTCCTGGGGATTTTTGGGCGGTGAACCTTCGCCTTAATGTGTCAACGGCCAGCCGGACGGCCGGTTCCGGCGCGAAACCGCCGACGTGCGCGCGGCGGACGATGTGTTGGGGAGGGAAGCGAGCGGACACCCGATGCGGGGTGTCGAAGGGGCTGGGGCGTACCGGATCGGACGTCCGCTCGGATATATAACGGACGTGTTCAAAAGGCGTTCCAAAAAATCTTAAGAATTTCGGTGGTTGGGTCTTTGACCACAAGTCGCTGGAATTGCTTGGTTTTCCGAGACACGAGCCGCGCACAAGGTGCTGGCACTATGGACCTGCGACAGGCCGTCGCGGGTGGAAAACAGCAGGAACAGAAGAAGCGTCGTGGCAATGACGGTCTCCAACGGCCGCACAACGGGGCCGCGCTCGAGAACCGGCGGGTCAATCCGTGGATCGCTCATATCGGTGGTTCTCCGCGCAAGGACCCGGAAAAGGCGTTCACGACCAGGAGCACCAGGAAAACCAACAACAATATTTTCGCGATGGATCCCGCAAGCCCGGCCAGCGCGAAAAAACCCAGGACGCCACAAAGCAACGCGAGAAGGAAGAAAATCAGCGCCCATCCGAGCATGAGGTATCCTCCCGATGCTTCATGGAAACGTGGTCCGGAGGTTCGCGTTCCCGGGCGTTTGAATCGGATCTACTGGCGGCCTTTCGGCTCGAGACCTGCCGATCCGGCGGCGTCACCGCCGCAGGAACAACGCGCCCATCAGCGCGCCCGCGCTCAACGACAGAATGCAAGACGTGAAAGGCTGCTCCCGGACCTTGTCGCGCAACGAGCTGACATTGCCGTTTGCCCATTCCTCGACATCGTCGAGAACCTGCTGCGCAGTGTTTTCGGTAGCGCGGACGGCCTGGCGGACACGATCATTGGCGACGTCGCCGGCATCGACGACCAGGCTTTTCATATTTTCCTGGAGTGCCTCGATATCGTCGCGCAACGCGCCGAGGCTGGCATCTATCGCTTTCGAACCGTTGCCGTTTTTCTTCCGCTTGATCGCCATGATCTCATCCCTTCGCCGCACAAAGTTCCATTATCGGGAACGTGCGGGAACGATTCGAGTTCCGAAAAACCCAGCAATCAGGCGGCTTTTCGCTTGATCGGATGAAAGAACAGCGCCTGCCCGACAGTGGCTTGCACGGTTTCCGGCAGGAACGGCTTGGCGATCAGATAGGTGGGCTCCGGCCTTTCGCCGGTGAGCAGTTTTTCCGGATAGGCAGTGATGAAGATCACCGGAATGTCGAAGCTCGTGAGAATTTCGCTGACGGCATCGATGCCGGAGCCGCCCTCGCCCAGATTGATGTCTGCCAGCACCAGACCGGGCTTCTTCAGGAGCGCCAGCTTCACGGCCTGGTCGCGCGTTGCGGCGGTGCCGACCACTTCGTGACCGAGATCGGTGACCAGATTCTCCAGGTCGAGCGCAATGATCGGCTCGTCTTCGATGATCAGCACCTTGGACACCAATTCGCGTTCGATGGTGCGTTGGGCGTCGACGATCTCGCGCTCCACCGCTTCCGGCGTTTCGCCGAGAATCGTGCCGGTCTCTTCGAGACTGAAGGCTTC
>JBEKLK010000142.1:0-8350 GCA_050010235.1 Rhizomicrobium sp. | reverse complement strand
GGTTTCTATACCGGCTCGGGTGCAAGACAAATCTGCCAAATTCAGGAAGGTCGAGGTGCGCTGCGAGCAAGAAGATGCCCCAAACTACGGCAAAGAGTTTGGTATCAGGGTCATTCAAATCGAAATAGCTGATTAGGGCTAGAATGAAAACTATTGAAAAGATAACTTCGGCGCGGCCTAATTTCGTGACTATCTGATAGACGATTGCTCGAAATCTGTTTGTCCTGAGCTTTGCTTCTTGCCCCGGGTCCCATGCGAGCGCCATTGCGACAATCCCGCATAGGAGAGCACCCCATCGAAGAAGCTGCCACCAAGCCGCGTTCGGAGGGTCGGTAAGCGTGGACGTGGAAGCAAATACGATTATGCAATTCACGAAAACGTCGTTCGGACGCGTGAAGCGATATTCAATTACAAATGTTCCAATTAGGAGGGTCAGCAAACCAGCATGAAACCAGATTGCATCTTCGCCGGATGGCGGCATAAGCGATCCGGTGTGAAACCAAACGGCTCCGAGCAAAAGAAAAGCGAGGGCCGCGAAGACGGCTAGACTGTAGTTTTTTGACATCGTAGCCCTCCCGCGTCGTCAACTTCGCTGGCTCTTTAATAGACCTTACAATGCACGGCTGCGCGGACGCGTCGCGGGAGGGATATTCCGCTTCCTATAGCGCCCATGGCAAACGAGTAATTCAACGGAAAATGGTGCCCGAGGTCGGAATCGAACCGACATGCCCTTGCGGGCGCTGGATTTTGAATCTAGCACGCTTATAGTCACACTACTGGTAATACAATGGCTTCTTCAAGTGATTTGGTGAGTGTACAAGAAGTGAGGACGAGCCTCGTCCATTGGACTCGCAGAGCATTGGGCCCCAATTGGAGCGCAATCTGCGCGTTGGGTCTCAAGACATTGACCGTCCTGCCGCGCGTTGAATCTCGCCGCGCAAGATTCGGCAGGCCGGTTCAATGGAAGAAATTGCGCCGCCCGCGCTTTCGTCGCATCGCCCTGGCCTTGTTCACGCGGCCATAACCGGCGGCTCGGGAACGGGCGGCTTTGGCCTGCGCCGCGCCCTTAATTCATGCGGGCTTGTTTACGGCTCCGGCCCTTGGCGGACTGTGCTGCCGCCTCGACCTTGTTCACGCGGTCTTTTCCGGCGGCATCCTTATCCGCTTCTCCGGGTTCGGGGTCTTCCCACGTTTTCATGCCGATCAGAATGCGATCCGCATTCTTGACCGGATGAATATGCCCGTAGTGATCCTGAATAATCTGAACGTCCGTTCCCATTTGCTCCGCGAGCATGATGTCGTTGACGCCCTCGCTCAATCTGAGCGTGGCGTAGGTGTGGCGGAAGCAATAGCTGCTGCGCTCCGTGCCAGCCGGGCCTTTCAAAAGTTCCGCATAGATAAGCATTTCTCGAACCATGCGCGCATAGACGGTCGTGTCCCGTTTGCCTTCGTAGGTCGAGAATACATGATCGTCCGGCCCCTTAACCTTCGCGATCTTCCGCACACGCTCCAGAAAATCGGCGACGTTTTCGGGAGCCACGAGCCTCCGGTTCTTGCCTTTGCCGCGCACATTGAGCACGACGATCCTGCGATATTCCTTCTCTTGTTCTTTCTTGGCTGCCTCGGTCTTCTTGTCCGCCTCCTGCTTGTTATCCTTCTTTGCGGCCTTGGCCTCCTTCGCTTTTCTGTCCTGCTCGGCCTTCTTCGCTTCCGCCTTGGATTGGTCCTTGCCTCTCGTGTCCTTATCGATGGTGGTGAACGAAACATCCCGCCAAAGCAGGTTCTTTCCCTCTGGCGGGCGCATCCCCGTATTGCACATGATCAGCGCGTAAAGGTAGGTCATCTCGCGGGACCACTCGCGCCGCTCGGTGTCTGCCCGCCTTATCCAAGCGCGCCCCCTGCTGTGAAGCGCTCTATATTCTTCGCGCGTGAATTCCTCCCGCCGCTCGGTCGCCTTGATGGGATCGCCCTTCGGAATGTGCGTGTGGGGAATAAACTTCCGACTTGCCGCGTAAGACATGATCGAACGGAACACGATCATTTCATGCCGGATGGTCCATGTACTGATGGGCTTCGGCTCCTTTTTCTTCTCGCCCTCCTTTTCCTCTTCCGCCTTGGGTTCTTTCGGGGGCTTGAGCTTCAGCTTGCCCGTCTTTCTGTTCAGCCAGCCGGAAGGACGCCTTCCGTGCTTCAGGCGCCACCTCGAATAGCCGTCCCATTTATCTTGCCCAATGGTGTCGATCTGCAGATGGCCGACGTAGAGGTTGAGCGTGCGGATTGCCGTGCCAACTACGGCGGCGCGATCTTTCGTGATCTCGCCGACGGCGGCGCGTTCCTCCTGCACCTTGAGATAATCGGCTGCGATCTCATGGAAGGGCCGGTTGAAAACCGGCACGTCGTTTTCAAGGCAAAACTCAACCCTCGCATACTGCTTGAAGGCCAGTTTCCGCGCGGCCTCGCGCTCCTCGGTCTTGAGGGAAACAACTTTGTAGCGGTCGATATCGGGAACCTTGACCCGGCAGTACCACTGCCGGTGCTTCACATCGGCCCTGTGGTAGATGATGAGGCCGGGCGCTAGTTCTTCGACATCTAATAGGTAGGCCATGCGAGTCGCCCGTCCTGTGCAGGAACTGTGCAGATCGCGCCGCTAAGTCATTGAATCTACTTAGCTGGGTATGACCTGTGCATGGATTTTATATCTAAAATATTAAGCAAAATCAAATACATACTATAATATGGCGTCCCCATGAGGGAGGGTCGAAAAATTCGAAGAATTTTTCGGGGAGGGGTGATGTTGATGAAGCACCCCGCCCCGAAATTCTCTTTTCGCTGCCGCTCAAAGACAATTTCGACCCGCCCTCATCCGCCTTCGCTAAAGCTTCGGCGGACGAGCCCCACATAGTCCGGCGAAGCCTTGGCGTAGCCGGGCCTCAAGGGGCGGGTGGACGTGAATCACAAATACCAGTCGTACTCCGCGGCGGTGATGATGCGTCGCAGCCTTTGCGTTTCGATGCGCTTGGTGTCGCCGTAGAGCGCCAATGTTTCCGTGCCGAGATAGGATTTGAGCGCGACGGCCCCATCAAGTCGCGCCAGCGCATCGTCAACCGTGAAAGGCAGCGCGCGATCGGGCTGGCGCGACACATTACCGATCGCAGGCGGTCCCGGATCGATGGCGTTCGCCAGACCGTGATGCACGCCCGCGAGAACGCAGGCGAGCGCGAGATAGGGATTGGCATCTGCCCCCGCCACGCGATGCTCGACCCGGCGCGCATCGCCCGGTCCCACCGGCACGCGCAATCCCGCCGAGCGGTTGTTGATGCCCCAGCGGCGATTGACGGGCGCAAACATGTCGGGCTGGAAGCGGCGATAGGAATTCACATTGGGCGCGAACAGCGACATCGAATCGGGCATCAGCGCCTGCAAGCCGCCTATCGCGTGGCGCAACCGCTCCGATCCCACCGGCGTGCCGTCGTCGAAGATGTTGTGGCCCGCGCCGTCGAGCACGCTCACATGGATGTGCAGCCCGCTCCCCGAACGATCCGGATAGGGCTTGGCCATGAACGTCGCTTCGAAGCCGTTCGCGCGCGCCGCCGCCTTCACGATCTGCTGGAGGAACACGGCATGATCGGCCGCCAGCCGCACGTCGCTTTGATGCTTGAGATTGGCTTCGAACTGGCCCGGCGCATATTCCTTGCTGGCCGCGCTGACAGGCACGCCCTGCTCCGCCGCCGCCGACGTCAATGCGCCGAGAAACGCGGCATAGCGGTCGAGATCGTCGATGCCGTAGACCGACGCTGCGCGCTCGCGCACGCCGCTGCGCGGATCGAGGGGAGGTTGCGGCGCGCCGTCCGCGTTGCGCGCGCGATCGATCAGATAGAACTCAAGTTCCAGCGCCGCCACCGGCACGAGGCCCGTTTCGTGGAACCGCTCCAGCACGCGCTCGACGCAGGCGCGCGGTTCGGCCGGATCGGCGTTGCCGTCCGCGTCGCGCAGGCTCATCAGCATTTGCGCCCGCGGGCTTCCCCACACGCGCGAGAGAGTGCCGGGAATCGGCCATGCCGTGCCGTCTGGATCGCCGTCGCTGAAGCCACGGTCGAGCGCGTTCGTCATCTCGCCGCGGGCGTCCATCAGATAGATCGAGCGGGGAATCTGCATGCCCGATTCGAACAGCCGGGCGACTTCCGCGACGGGAAACCGCTTGCCCCGAAGTGTGCCGCAGATGTCGGCAAGCACGGCATCGACCGCGGCCACATCGGGATGCGACTTGACGAAGGCGTCGAACGCCTTGCGCGCCTCGGCCACGAATGCCGGACGCGCGAAACTGGGGGTAGGCGACTGCTTGTTCATGATGCTCTCGGATCGGCGCGGACGAACGATATCAATGAAATCAACTTCACCCTTTTGTTGTCACGGCCCGCCTGGAGCGGGCCGCCCAGGTGAAGCGTGTTCATTGCACAGGTGACACTCAGATATCCCTTTTTCCTTTGGGCTCAGAGACACGTCACCTGGGTGGCCCGCTTTTGCGGGCCATGACACCCGAGGTGGAAGGTGCCTGGATTTACGGCCATCGATATTAGCCGCCCCATCATAAAGAGACGGCTAAGGCCGCGAAAGGGCTGGGAAATCCCGGGATTTCGGGGAGCGCGAGCGCCTATGGCGCGGCCGGACGGCCCTGTTTCCAGTGGGCGAGCCAGAGTTCATGCCGCAGGCGATCGGAAACCGACTGGCGCTCCCGGGGCGTGAGCGCCGCCGCCGTCTCCGCAATCGACGTCATCGCTTCCTTTTCCAGCGCGCCGTCGGCGGCATGAACCGCGTCGAGATCGCGCGCGAATTTCGCGGCGTCGAAATTCGCGGCGTCGAAATCGCGGAAGGATGTCGCACGCGCCGCGACGGCGGAATCGCGGAATTTTTTCAGCGCATCGCGATGCCGCGCAATGATGTCGTCCAGCTTTCCCTGTTCGTCGCCCGCCAGCAGCAGCTTCACGGCTTGCGGCATCAGCAATTGCCGGATGGGAACCGCCGCGGGACCGCGCGCGATCGCGCGCAAGGTGCCCAGCACCACGATCCCGGCGAGAAAGAAATTGAAGCATAGCGACACGATCAGAATCGCGCTGACGCCGCGGCGCGGCTGCGATGGCTCGCTCATCGCAAATCTCCTCCCACGTCCAAGCCCTGCGGCACGTCGAGTGCGGCGCTCATGTCGTCGGCCGGCCCGTAAACCGGCAGCAACGCGCCGACCCCGAGCCCGATCATCAGCGAAAGGCCCAGCACCGCGGCCGGCTTCCATGCCGGCGCGCCCGGCCATGCTGCATCCGAAACCCGCGCCAGGAACACGCCGATCCGCACTGCGAGCGGGCGTGCGCGGCCCGCCGACACGGTGTCGAAATCGGCGAGGATTCGCGCCTGGAGCGCCCCCGAAGACGAGATCGCTGCGATGCGATCGCCTGTCGCCGCGTCGTGCAGGAGCGCGGCCAGCCCGCCGTCCTCCCCGGTCAATTCATCGTTGCTCATCGCGACCTCTCAATCCTCCCGCAGGTGCCCGAGCCGCGCGCGAAGCGCGCGCCGGCCGCGGGACAACAGCGATTCCATGGCTTCAACGCTGATACCCAGAATCTCCGCCGCATCGACATTGCCGCGGCCTTCGTAATGGCAGAGCAGGATTGCGGCCCGCTGGCGGGGCGGCAGCGCATCGAGCGCCGACTGAATCTCGCGCGACAGCGCGGCGTTCTGGAGCGCATTTTCGGGACCGGGGGCCGGATCGGCCGTCTCCGGCGCCTCATCCAGCGAAACATGGCCACGCTTCCGCAGCCGGTCGTAACAGGCGTTGATCGCCACCCGAAAAAGCCAGGTCTCGAATTTCGCCCCGCCCGGCTGCCAGCGCGCCGCATGCGTCCACAGTTTCAGGAACGTGTCCTGGACGGCATCTTCGGCTTCACCCCTCTCGCCCAGCATGCGCCGCGACAGCGACAGCAGCTTGTCCACATGGCGCGCAACGAGAAGCTGGGCCGCCGCGCGGTCGCCCGCGCCCGCCCTCGCCACCAGCTCGCCGTCGGGATCCATCACCAAACTGCGGCTCCTCGCGCCTGCGCCGAGGGTATCGCCCAGAGCCGTCGACAGCGAGACCTCCCTAATTGCGCTTACGCTTCAGGGAGCTTGAACGAGCGGGCTCGGCCTTTCCGTCGCCGAGCGCAGCACCGATCAGGCGCAGGAGAGCCGCGCGCTCGGCAGGTTTGGTCGCGGGCAAGCGCTCGAAGTCTTCGCGGAGACGGATGTCGGCGAACAATTCGTCGCCGTGCTCGTGGAAGTGCAGGAAGGCGCGCCCGCCGCGATAGAACGCGCCGCGCGATTTTTCCCTGAGACGCGGCTCCCGGCGCAATGTCTCGAGCAGCGTCTCGAGCCGGTCGAGCGCCGCGGGCCCGGCATGTTTCATCGCACGATGGGAACAGGAACCGGCAAAAACGGCAAGGCCGTGACGCGCGCCGTGACGGCGCGAAGCTCGGGCATAGCGGACTGCGGCGGCAGCGTGAGCGTCAGCTTCGTTCCGGGTGCGAACGCCGACACGTCGATCTCGGCCAGCGCGATGGCCCGGCGCAATGACGGCGACCACACGGAACGCAGAGTATGTCCGACCGCGCGGCCTTTCAGCAGCAATGGCGTGAAAGGCGCGGGGACATCGGAATCGATTTCGATACCGGCCAGACGCCGGGATTCTTTTTCGCGCGCTGCGAGATAGGCGTTGCGCCCGTTGAAGGCGCGATGCTCCGGATCGATCAGGGATTCGAGACCGAGCGTCACGGGACTTGGGGACGCTGCGTTGCCGTCACGCGCCGGTTCGTAGTCGCGCTCGGGGCGCATGATGCCCGCTTCGAGATCGAGCAGATCCATGGCGCCAATTCCGGCAGGTTCGAGCCCGAAGTTTTCGCCCGCGCGGGCGATGCGATCCCAGACCAGAACCCCGTCATCCGGCGCGCACCAGATTTCGTAACCGCCATGTTCGCCGAATCGCGACAGAGTCACATCGATGCCGCGCCAGGACAGTTTGCGGAACGAGAGCGGCTCCAGATCGGCCGTCAATTGCGCCGCTTCGACGGTCGCCTGCGCATAGGGCCCGACGATCGCGAGTCCGCCTTCCGCATCGCTTCTGTCGCTGAGCTTGACGTCATACGATGCTGCCGCAGCGGAAATCCATTCCCGGTCCGCCGTGGACGCCACGAGCAGAAACGACTCCCGGCCGTAGCGCGCGATCGCGGCGGCACCGCGCACCCCGCCGTTGTCGCTGAGCCACAACGCCTTCAATGCCGTGCCCGGCGACAGCACCGTGACATCGCGCGTGACAAGCTTGGACAGGAACTCCCCGGCGCGCGCGCCTTCGAGCAGGATGCGCCAGCGCCAGGAAATATCCGCCATCGCCACGCGCAGACGCGCCGCCAGCGCCTCGTCGTTGCTGTCGCCATAGGCCGTCGAGAGCGTGATGCCGTTGCGGACGATCCAGGCATTTTCCAGATTGGCGGCGGCGGCGCGGGCATGGAACGGCGTGGCGCGGACAACGGGCTTTTTCATCGGGCCGCCTCGTCGCGCAATGCGAGCGCAGCTGCGATGCGGCCCGCGCGACCCGAGACCGCGCCGAGAGGTTCGGACGCCGCGCCGCACAGAAAGAGACCCTTGATCGGCGTGCCGATACGCGACCGCCAATCCGACAACAAATGCTTGACCGTCACCGGGCCTCCGTCTTCCACACCGTAACGCGCCGCGATGTCGTCGGGCGTCAAGACTTCCGCCGCCACGACGCGGCGCGCAAGGCCGGGCGCATGGCGATCAAGCGCAGCGACGGCCTTCGCGGCAAGCCTCGCCGCATCCCAGCCGCCCGTCACGTGCCGCGGCAAAGGGGCGATGAGGATGCTCACCGCATGTTGTCCCGGCGGCGCCAGCGCGGGATCGGCGACCGTAGGGAAAACGGCTTCCATGACGAGTTCGTCGGGCAAGCGTCCCGCACGCGCGGCCGCATGCGCGGCAACATAGGTTTCCAGCCTGTCCGCCAGCACAAACCGCCCGCGCATCGGAACGGCCACGCCGTTGAAGGCCGGAAGCGCGTTCAACGCCAGCATTACCTTCGCCGACGCGATCCGCGGAACGCTGCGCTCCAGTTCGGCGCTTTCCGAAAACCCGAACGCCGCGCGGCCTGCCCGGGTCGCGAGCAATTGCAGCTTCGAAAAGCTTGCAACAACGAGCGTGGCCGCGATCGTGTCGCCGGAGTCCAGCACCACGCCGGTTGCCGCGCCGTCTTTCACGACGATGTCGGCGACATGCGCACCGGTGCGGAATTCGACGCCTTCTATTTTGGCCGCTGCCG
>JBEKLK010000141.1:0-8435 GCA_050010235.1 Rhizomicrobium sp. | reverse complement strand
TGCTGAACAACACGCTGACGCAGAATTCCTTCGGCGAAGGCGACACGGGCGCGGTGCAGGTCAAGCGCAACAAGACGCCGCGCGGGCTCTATCACACGGACTGGGTGGCGGACCGCACCATCGCCTATCTCGACTCGCTGGCGGCCGACGAAGACTGGTTCGTGTGGATGAGTTTTCCCGATCCGCACCACCCTTGGGATCCGCCGGCGGACGAAATCCATCGCGTCGACTGGCGCGAACTCGATGTACCCGCGGGCTATCCGGGCAGCACCGAGAAGATTGAAAAGATTCTCTCCGGGAAACCGCGGCATTGGCTGGAATGGTGGAACGGCACGCGCACCACCTGTTACGAGGCGCCGCCCGATTGGGTGCCGTCGACGCTCACGACGGATCAACTGCGCGAAATCGATGCGCTGACCCATGTGAAGAACGAATTGATCGACGAAGCAGTCGGCCGCGTGATGGCGCGCATCGCGGCGCGCGGCTGGAACGACGACACCGATGTGGTGTTCACGACGGATCACGGCGAATTCCAGGGCGACTTCGGCTTGCTGTTCAAAGGCCCGCATCATGTCGAAAGCCTGATGCGGCTGCCGCTGATCTGGCGGCCCGCGCCGTCGGCGAAGATCGCGCCCGCCGCGAGCGATGCGCCCGTGGGCCAGGTCGATCTCGCGCCCACCTTCTGCCGGATCGCCGGGATCAAGCCCGGGGACTGGATGGAAGGCGCGAGCCTGCCGATCTCATCCGGCGAAACCCGCGAAGCCGTGTTCACGGAATGGGAGTCCGAATTCAACGGCCTCACCATCAGCCTGCGCACGCTCTATCGGGACGGCTGGATCGTCACGGCCTATGCAAAGTCCTCGCTCTATGACGGCAGCGAAGGCGAACTCTACGATCTCGCGAACGACCCGCGGCAATGGCGCAACCTGTGGAGCGATCCGTCAGCCGCCGCGATGAAACGCGCCCTCCTCGACGATCTCCGCGCTCGCACACCCCGTCCGCGCGAACCGCGATTGGAGCGCGTGGCGGCGGTGTAGGTAACAGAATCCACCCGCCCCTTGAGGGCGGGTCGAAATTATCTTTGAGCGACAGCGAAAAGAGAATTTCGGGGCGGGGTGTTCCATCGACATCACCTCGCCCCGAAAAATTCTTCGCTACGCTCAGATTTTTCGACCCCCCCTCAAGGGGCGGGTGGTAGGCTCCCACTTTGGACAATCGCGACATTCCATATCGCGTCGATGACACCGTTTGGGTTCCTCAGCACATCGGCGTTCCAGAATCTCAGAACACGATATCCTCGGTCCGCCAGCCACTGCGATCTAATCTTATCATGTAGCGCTTGCTCTTCCTCAGCGTGCTGGTTCCCATCCAATTCCACGATCAGCTTCGCGGACGCGCAAAAGAAATCGGCATAGTAAGGCCCGATAGGCTGCTGACGCCGAAATCGCGTGCCGGCAAGACGCTTGTTCCGGACCAGATTCCACAGCCTGCGCTCGGCCTCGGTCTGATTTGCGCGAAGATGTTTGGCTGTGAGGTTGGACATCGCGAAAGCCTGTCGCGGTGACGTCGCTACATTTTGTTCTGCTCGTCTCCTGGCGTCGCGTGAAGACGATTTGAGAAGGTTCGATACACCACCCGCCCCTTGAGGGCGGGTCGAAATTATCTTTGAGCGATAGCGAAAAGAAAATTTCGGGGCGGGGTGCTGCATCGACATTCCCCCGCCCCGAAAAATTCCTCGCTTCGCTCAAATTTTTCGACCCGCCCTCTAGGGGCGGGTGGAAAAACTACGGAATCCCGATCAGTTTGTGGGTCTGCAGGCTCAACCGCCATTGCGGGTGGGCGAGGCAATAGTCGGTGGCGAGCTTCGTGTTCGCTTCGCGGTCGGGGCCGTCCATCGGTTGCAGGAAGAAATGATCGAACAGCAGGCCGGCGAATTTCTCCGGCGCGCCGTTCGCTTGCGGGAAGACGAGCTTCAATTCATGGCCTTGCTTCAGATTGAACTCCGCATCGGCCTTGGGGCTGACGCAGATCCAGTCGATGCCCGGGGGCGGCAGCAACGTGCCGTTGGTTTCGATGGCAATCTCGAAGCCCTGGGCATGGAGTGCCGCGATCGCCGCTTCGTCCAGTTGCAGCAGCGGCTCGCCGCCCGTGCACACGACATAGGGCCGCGCGCGCAGATCCCGCGGCCATTGCGCCGCAACGGCCGAGGCCAGCGCAGCGGCAGTTGGGAATTTGCCGCCGCCCGGTCCGTCGACGCCCACGAATTCCGTGTCGCAGAATTTGCACACCGCGCGCGCCCGATCGCGCTCGAGACCGCTCCACAGATTGCAGCCGGCGAAACGCAGGAAGACCGCCGCCCTGCCCGTCTGCGCGCCTTCGCCTTGCAGCGTGTAATAGATTTCCTTGACCGCGTAGCTCATTTCGCGACGAAACGCTCGTAACCTTTGGCGCGCAGATCGCAGGCCGGACACGTGCCGCAACCGAAGCCCCAATCGTGGCGATGCGTGCGGTTGCCTTCGTAGCAGGTCACGGTCTCTTCGACGATCAGATCGACCAGCGTCTTGCCGCCCAGCGATTGCGCGACGGTCCAGGTGGCGGCCTTGTCCAGCCGCATCAAAGGCGTGTGGATGGTGAAATGCGCATCCATGCCCAGCGACAGCGCGCGCGCCGTGGCCTTGATCGTGACGTCGCGGCAATCGGGATAGCCCGAGAAATCCGTCTCGCACATGCCCCCCACGAGATTGCGCGCGCCGCGGCGATAGGCAAGGGCTGCGGCCGCCGTCAAGAACATGATGTTGCGGCCCGGCACGAATGTCGTCGGCAACCCGTTCGCACCCATCTCGATCTTCACCGCATCGGTCAGCGCGCTGCCGCCGATCTGTTTCAACACATCCAGCGAAAGCACATGATCGGCGCCGATCTTGTCGCGCCAATCGGGAAATTTCTCGCGCATCAGCGCCAGCACACGGGGACGCGCGACCATCTCGCTCGCATGGCGCTGGCCATAGTCGAAGCCGACGGTCTCCACCGTGCCGAAACGGTCGAGGGCCCAGGCGAGACAGGTGGTCGAATCCTGTCCGCCCGAAAAAAGGACCAAAGCGGTATCTCTGTCGGACATGACCTTTCCATACGCGGGCGCGCGCGCCCGGCCAAGACCCGGAAACGTGCCACGCTTGCGTTTGCGAGGCCCCTGCGACAGCCTGTCCAAAAATCGGAGGGAAACGCGCCCATGGCAGCGATGGCTTTAAGCGGAACCGGGCTTTTCACGCCGGCTGCGTCGATCTCCAACGACGAACTGGTCGCGGCCTTCAACGAATATGTCCGCCGGCACAATCGGGCGCACGCGCAGGCGATCGCGGAAGGCAAGGTCACCGAGCTGCAGGAATCGAGCACGGAATTCGTCACCAAGGCCTCTGGCATCGAAAACCGCTATGTGATGGACAAGACCGGGATCCTCGATCCGGACATCATGTGCCCGCGCATTCCCGAGCGCGCGAACGACAAATTGTCGATCCTGGCCGAGATGGCGGTGACGGCCGCGCGCGACGCACTCAAGGCCTCCGACCGCGCAGTCTCCGATATCGACGGCGTGCTGGTCGCCTGCTCCAATCTTCAGCGTGCCTATCCCGCCATCGCGGTCGAAGTGCAGGACGCACTCGGCATCGACGGTTTCGCCTTCGACATGAATGTCGCGTGCTCGTCGGCCACCTTCGGCCTGCAGGCCGCGGCCGACATGATCGCGGCCGGGCATGCCCGCGCGATCCTCGTCTGCAATCCGGAAATCTGCTCCGGCCATCTCAATTTCCGCGACCGTGACAGCCATTTCATCTTCGGCGACGTGGCGACGGCCTTTGTCGTGGAGCCCGCTGCGCAGGCGCAAGGCGGCAATGCCTGGGAGATCGTCTCGACCCGGCTCAAGACCAAATTCTCCAACAACATCCGCAACAATTTCGGCTTCCTCAATCGCGCGGCACCCGAGGGGATCGGCACCGCCGACAAACTGTTCGTCCAGGAGGGCCGGAAGGTCTTTAAGGAAGTGGTACCAATGGTGTCGGAGCTGATCGCGGCCCATCTGGCCGACAACGGCGTCAAACCGGAATCGTTAAGACGCCTGTGGCTCCATCAGGCGAACCTCAACATGAACCAGTTGATCGCGCGGCGCGTGCTGGGGCGCGATCCTCTGCCCGAAGAAGCGCCCAATGTGCTCTCGGAATACGCCAATACGAGTTCCGCGGGCTCCATCATCACGTTCCACAAGTTCAGCGACGATTTGAAGCACGGCGATATGGGGCTTCTGTGTTCCTTCGGCGCGGGCTATTCGGCGGGCAGCGTAATCCTTAAGAAGCTTGGCGGAACTCGTTAATTCCTTGCGTTTGTCTGTGCGCTACGACAGCTTAGTCTGCAGATGTCGAAAGGCCGGGGCTTGTGACACGCGTTGCGATCAGCGGGACGGGGCTTTTTACCCCGACCGAGACCATCACCAACGCCGAGCTCGTCTTGGCCTATAACGAGTTCGTGCGCCGTCACAACGCGGCGCATGCGGCCGAAATCGCGGCCGGAAAGATGCCCTCGCTCTTCATATCGAGCGACGAATTCATCGTTAAAGCATCCGGCATCAAGAAGCGCCATGTCGTGGTCAAGACCGGAATGCTAGATCCCGAGATCATGGCGCCGCGACTGGCCGAGCGCCCGAACGAAGAGGTCTCGCTAACGGCGGAAATCGCGATTGCCGCCGCGCACGACGCGCTCGCCGCCGCCCACCGCACGCCTGCGGACATAGACGGGGTCATCGTCTCCGCGTCCGTCACGCAACGCTATTACCCGCAAATCGCCATCGAGGTGCAGAACCAGCTCGGCATCAAAGGCTTCGGCTTCGACATGCTGGCCGCGTGCTCCTCGGCCACGTTCGGCATTCAGGTGGCGCACGACATGATCGCCCAGGGCCATGCCCGCGCGATACTTGCGATCAATCCTGAGGTTTGCACGAGCCACCTCAATCTGCGCGATCGCGAGACGCATTTCATTTTCGGCGATGCGGCGACCGCTTGCGTGCTCGAGCTGGCGGCCCAGGCCGACGGCGACAACAGCTGGGAGATCGTCAGTACACGGCTCGAATCGCAATACTCGAACAACATCCGCAACAATTTCGGACCGCTCAACCGCTTCGACCCGTCGACCGTCGGCACACCCGACAAGCTGATCACGCAAAAGGGCCGCAAGGTGTTCAAGGAAGTCGTGCCCATGGTGGCCAACTTCATGCAGAAGCACCTCGAAGACATGGGCATCAAGCCGTCGGACCTCAAACGCGTCTGGCTGCATCAGGCCAATATCAACATGAACGACCTGATCGCGCGCAAAGTGCTGGGCCGCGTGCCCGAAGCGCATGAGGCGCCGAACATCCTGGACGAATACGGCAACACGAGTTCGGCAGGCTCCATCATCGCCTTCCACAAATACAGCGCCGATCTGGCGCCGGGCGATCTCGGCCATCTGTGCTCGTTCGGCGCGGGTTACACGGCCGGCAGCGTCATCCTCAAGAAGCGCGGCTGACGACTCGGAAATTGCCCGTTTGCCGGGCGGCGCTTACCATTGCGAGAGACAAGGGTAGATTTTTAATCGGTCGCCCTGTATAAACCGAACTTCAAATCAGCTCCCATCTGAAGCCAATTTTTGGATTCGCCGGAACCATACCCTCCGCCGCGAGTTATCTGTTTGCCGTGATGGCGGCCAAATCGATATTCGGTTCGCGTAGCGCCTGAAAAAGCCCGGATAGTCGCCATATTTGATCGTTACGGCAGAAAGAGCCCCGGTGGCCGTGATTCTGATTGTCGAAGACGATGTGTTTATCCGCCAGACCGCGGAGCTGATGATCCAGGATTGGGGTCACGAGACGGTTTCGGCCACCGACGTGGACGAAGCGCTCGTAATTCTGCGCTCACCCCAGCGAATTGATGCGCTGTTCACCGACATCTACCTCAAGGCCGCAGTCCTGGGCGGCTGCGATCTTGCGCGGGAAGCCGTCGCGCTTCGACCGCAGTTACGCGTCCTCTATACGACGGGCAATTTCGTCACCGAGAAAATGAAAGCCCTGTTCGTTCATGGCGCCTGCTTCCTTTGCAAGCCCTACGCGGAAGACCAGTTGCGGGACTCCGTCGAAGGCCTGCTCGCCGCGTAACTTCGCCTCGAGTCATCCATGGGAAGCCGCGTCATGACCGATATCGGGAAAAAGGCCGTCACCGATATCGCCGCCAGCGATATCGTTGAAACCGTGCCCAGCGCGCTCATCATTCTCGATAGAAACCTGATCATCGCGTCCGCCAATCGCGCGTTCTACCAGACGTTTCGCACCAGCCCCGAAGAGACCGAGGGATGCCTCATCTACGATCTGGGAAACCGGCAATGGGACATCCCCGCCTTGCGCACCCTGCTCGAGAGCGTGATCCCCCATCGGGCCTCGGTGGAAGGGTTCGAGGTCGAACACAATTTCCCGACCATCGGCAGGCGCACGATGCTGGTCAACGCCAGAAAGATTTTCCGTCCTGGCGACCATGACGGCTTCATCCTGCTCGCGATCGAGGACGTCAGCGAAGAGCGCGCCGCCCGGAAAGAAAGCAACCGCAACTGGCAATTGACTCAAAGCATCGTCGACACGATCCGCGATCCCCTGGTCGTGCTCGAAAGCGACATGACCATCGTGACTGCGAGCAAGGCGTTCCTGACGATGTTCGGGATCACCGAGGCCGAGGCGCATGGCAGGCGCGTTTCGGAATTGGGCCAGCACCAATGGGACGTGCCGGCGCTGCGCCATCTGATGGAAAAGGTGCTTCCGGAAAACAAGCCCATCGAAAGCTTCGAAATCGAGGACGATTTCCCGGGCCTGGGCCGGCGCGTCTTCAACCTGAATGCCCGCAAGATTTCCCAACCCGGGAACCACGCCCACCGGATGCTTCTCGTTTTCGAGGACATCACCGACCGCAAGCAGCGCGAGCGCGATGCCCAGATGCTGACGAACGAAATCTCCCACCGGATCAAGAACAATCTGCAACTCGTCGTCGGTCTGATCGCTTACGAAGTCCGAAGCACAGCTGCTCCCTGCGTTCAGGGCTACAAGGCCATGCAGTCGCGCATCGGCGCGATCGCGCAGCTCTACGATCTGATATCCCAATCCAGCCGCGGCCGGACCGTCGCCATCGACGCCTACTTGCGCGAAATCGCGCGCGTGATGTCGGCGGGCCTCATTGGAAGCAGGTCGGGAATCGAAATTGCCGTCAGAGCCCAAAAGCTGGAAATCGATCCCGAGCGCGCCGTACCCTTCGGCCTCCTGGTCAATGAATTGGCGACCAATGCCATCAAGCATGCCTTTCCCGGCGGGACGGGACATATCGTGCTGAGTGTGGAGCAGTTCGGAAACGAAATCGAATTGACGGTCGCCGATGACGGTGTCGGCATGGAGGACAAAACGCTCGCGAAAGTCCCCGAGAAGCGCGGTTCGGACTACGTGGCCATCTTCGTTCGTCAGCTCGGCGGCACGCTCACGACCTCGGGGTCGGAAGGAACCGGAACGACCTTTAAGATACGACTTCCGCTGCTGGTGGTTCCGTCCGGCGGCGCCGAGCCTCTGGCTGCTTAGGCGGGTGGCTTCGTTGTCAAGACGCGCCTCTGACAATCCATCAACCAATTTTCCAGCCGTATGGCACGCGTGGCGAGGTGCATGCTAACGTGGTCCCGCGCCGTTGCCTTTTCCCTATTCATACCCCCCGAATTCCCAGAGACCGATAACGAGCCCGATCGATCATGAACGTCACGCAGATCATGACCTTCCTGCACACAATTCAACCCCTTTACGTGCTTTCCGGATTGGTCGTCGGCATGCTCGTCGGCCTCACCGGCGTGGGCGGCGGGTCGCTGATGACGCCGATCCTGATCCTCCTGTTCGGCATTCATCCCGCGACCGCGGTCGGCACGGACCTGCTTTACGCTTCCGCCACCAAGACCGCCGGCACGTTTGTCCACGGCTATAACAGGACGATCGATTGGCGCGTGGTGGGCCGCCTTGCGCTGGGCAGCGTGCCGATGACCGCCTTGACGATCTATGCGCTGTCCAAGCTCAACGTCGACAGCCCCACGACACAGAACTTCATCACCAAGGTCCTGGGTGGAGCGCTCGTCTTCACGGCGTTCTCGCTGTTCTTCCGCAAGCCGTTGATGCGACTCTATGTGCGGCGCGTCGGCGAATTGGAGCCGAAGCTCGTCCGGAACCTGACGATCCTGACAGGCGCGGTGCTGGGCGTTCTCGTATCGATCTCGTCGGTGGGCGCGGGCGCCATCGGCGTCACCGCGCTGATCCTTCTTTATCCCACGATGCCGGCGTCGCGCATCGTCGGCTCGGACATCGCACACGCGGTGCCGCTCACCCTTGTCGCGGGGCTCGGACA
>JBEKLK010000140.1:0-8451 GCA_050010235.1 Rhizomicrobium sp. | reverse complement strand
TTCCTCAGCCTGGCAGCCCAGGGTCCGTTGTCCGCCACCGCACGGATGAGCGTGTGGGACGGTTCGTTGAAATTGCACGGCATCTGAAACGCAAATGTCCCGCCTTCCGTGAGATGCGACATGAGGCGGGGCAACAAGGTCTTGTGATCGGGCAACCATTGAAAGGTCGCGTTGGAAAAAATCACATCGTACCGGGCATCCGAATTCCACGTCGCGATATCCGCTTCGGACCAGCGTGCCGCGATGCCCGAACGCTTCGCCTCTTCGAGCATCTCCGGCGAATTGTCCACGCCTTCGAGATCGGCCTTGGGCCAGCGCGCCGCGAGAAGCGCCGTCGAATTGCCGGGACCGCAACCGAGATCGACCACCTTCGCGGGTGCCTCCTGCGCAATCCGCGCCAGCAGTTCCGCCGCGGGCCGCGTGCGCTCCGCGCCGAACTTCAGATACGTTTTGGGATCCCACGCCATCTTACGATTCCTCGCGATCGGGAATGTCGATGCGGAAGATCGCGCCCCGCGGTCCAGTCGACACAAGCGTGACGTCGCCCCCATGCGCACGTGCGAGATCGCGCGCGATGGCAAGCCCCAGGCCCGATCCGCCGGGCCGCGCGGACGTCGCAAACGGCTGGAACAATCGCGCGCGTACGCTTTCCGGAATGCCGGGTCCGTTGTCTTCCACGTCGATCAGCACATGGCGACCGCGCCGGCGTCCCGCCACGACGACCGCGCCGCCCCGCGCGCCCAGCGCCTCGGCCGCGTTGCGCACGAGGTTCATCACGATCCGGTAGAGTTGTTCGGCGTCGGCATCGATTTCGAGATCTTCCGGCACATCGCTGGTCCAGGCGATGGCACGCTCCAGCGATTTTTCGGAAATGCCCGCTTCGGCCGCTTCCGACACCAATGGCGCCACGGCCAAGCGCCTGCGTTCGGGAGGATGCTCGTCGGCGCGGCCATAGCGCAATGTGTTCGTCGCCAGTGCCACCGCGCGATCGAGCGAAGCCACGAGCCGCGGCGTCAGGCGTTGCACCACCGGATCGTCGATGGTCGAAAGCCGATCCGAAGCAAGCTGTGCGCTGGCGAGAATGTTTCTTAGATCGTGCTGGATCTTCGCGACGGCCGAACCGAGCGCCGCCAGCCGCCCCTTCTGCTGCAGGAAGCCGTAGAGATCGCGTTGCATGGCGGCGAGCTCGCGTTCGGCCAAGCCGATTTCGTCCCGGCGGTTGGACGGCGCCACGATGCGGCCCGGGTCTTCGGGATTGTCGCGAAAGACCACCATTGCGCGCGTGAGCTGGCCCATGGGCCGCACGAACACGAAATAGAGACTGAGAAACACAAGCAACGCGATGGCCAGCGAAATGAGAACCGCCACATAGAAGACGCCGCGGGCGTAAGCGATCAGCCTTGTATGGATTTGCGCTTCGTCGATGATCACTTCGACGGTCTGCGCGCGCGGGATGCGCGTCAGCGAAATGATCCGCAGCACGCGATCGCCGCCGCCGAAGATGCAATCCATGGCCCGGTATATTTCTCCAAGCAGATTGTCCTTCCGCAAATCGATGACGATGTCGATGCGCTTGGGCAATTCGTCCTTGAGATAGAGTTCGCTCTGGTCGGCGCGCTTGAGCACCACCGCGGTGGCGCCCGCACGCTGCAGGAGTTCGCGCCGCAACGCAGGGGAAAGCTGGCTGCCGACCGGCTCGGTGAAAGGCAGGATGGCGATCTGGGCGGTTTCGATGTGCTCGTCGAGAAGGCTGCGATAATAGCGGCCGACCGACGGCATGAAGATGAGCACTTGCGTGATCATCACATAGAGCAGGGTCAAGAGCAGAAGGCGCCCCGAAAGGCTTTGCCCGATCAGCCTCCAGGCATCCCCCATCTGCGCGCGGAAACGTCCGGGCATGGGGTTTTAGAGCAGGAAGCACGAGCGAAATAAAGGCGGCCGCGCGCGTGGGCTCCCCTGCGCTTGGCCCGCATTTTCAGCGCCATCCCGCGGGCCGGTTTTGCGGCGGCGCGACGCCGATTTGCCTCCCGTTGACAGGCCCAGCGCCGCTCTCTAGAAGCTCGGCTCCCTTTTGGATGGTCGGGCTCCCCTGCCCGGCCCTTCGAGGATTTGGACCATGAAACGCACCTATCAGCCGAGCCGTATCGTCCGCAAACGCCGCCATGGCTTCCGCGCGCGCATGGAGACGGCCGGCGGCCGCAAGGTTCTGGCCCGCCGTCGCGCCCACGGCCGCAAGAAACTGTCGGCCTGACGGATATCGTGCAGATGGCCGGGCCGGGCCCGCGGCTCGCCATGGAACGCCTGAAGAACCGCCCCGATTTCCTGCGCGCTGCCAAAGGCATCCGGCGCGTAACCCCGTCCATCACTTTGGAAGTTTGCGAGACCCCCTCCGTGGCGGCCAAGCCGGACGTCCTTCGCGTGGGTTTCACTGCAAGCCGCAAAATAGGCGGCGCCGTCCAGCGCAACCGGGCAAAGCGGCGTCTCCGGGCTGCGGCCGTATCCGTGCTTCCCCTTTTAGGCCATCCGGGCAATGACTATGTTCTCGTCGCGCGGCGGGACACGCTGACCCGGCCCTTTGGCGGCCTGCTCGACGACCTCGCTTCCGCGCTCCATGCGGCCCACGCCAGGCTCGGCCGGTCGATAGCTTGAGGGCCCCGGTGACGGATCGCCACACATTCCGCTTGCGCGATGTCCTGGTGGCGGTGCTCATCGCACCGATCAAGGCCTATCGGCTGCTGATTTCGCCGCTGTTTCCGCCGGTGTGCCGCTTCACGCCCGTTTGTTCGGAATACGCCATCGACGCATTGCGCACACATGGCCCGGGAAAAGGGCTATTGCTCACGGCCCGCAGGCTTCTGCGCTGTCATCCCTTCACCTGGCTCGGCGGTTCGTCGGGCTTCGATCCTGTTCCGCCAGCCCGATAGAGAGCCATGACCGACAACAAGAATTTTCTGATCGCGATGGCGCTGTCTTTCATCGTCCTGATGGGATGGATGTATTTTATCGGCCAGCCGCAAATGAAGGCCGAAAACGCGCGCCAGGCGTTGCTCGCACATCAGGAAAAAGCGAAGGCCGCACCCGTCGCGCGGCCACAGGCACGAACGGACAATCTGGGAGGCGCGGGCCGTCTCTCGCGCGAGGCCGCGTTGAAAACCGGCGGCGCCCGCGTGGTGATCGACACGCCCACGCTGGACGGCTCGCTGCTTCTGAAAGGCGCCCGCTTCGACGATCTGCGGCTCAAGAAATATCGGGAGACGACCAACCGCAACAGTCCCGAGATCGATTTGCTCTCTCCAAACGGAACTCACTATCCCTATTACGCCGTGTTCGGTTGGGTCGCGGCGTCGGGCTCGGCCGTATCCGTTCCCAATGACGAAACAACGGCCTGGAAGCTGATGCACGGAAACACCCTGACGCCGTCTTCTCCGGTCACGCTGCAATGGGACAACCAGCACGGCCTGATTTTCACCCGGACCATTTCCGTCGACAAAAACTACATGTTTACGGTCGACGATTCCGTCGCCAACAAAAGCGGCGCCAGGGTTGAAATCTATCCCTACGCCTATACCGCGCGCATCGGCGTGCCGGACAGCAAGCCCTTTTGGGTGCTTCATGAAGGATTTGTCGGCGTTGCCAACGGCAGCGCGGACTACAAGAAATACGCAGACATCAAAGTCGGGCAGCCGGAATCGTTGAACTCCGGCGGCGGCGGATGGATCGGCATCACCGACAAATACTGGATGGCCGCGGTCATTCCGCCGCAAAACGCGCCGTTCGTGGGCCAGTATGTGACATCCAGCACGGACGGACTGAACAGTTATCAATCGAATTATCGCCTGCTCAACAGCGTCGCCGTGGCGCCGGGACAAACAGCGACCGTGAGCCAAAGGCTGTTCGCAGGCGCCAAGGTCGTGAACCTGATCAACAACTATGAAGGCAATGGCGGCGTCCAGCGCTTCGATCTTGCCATCGATTGGGGCTGGTTTCCCTTCCTGACCAAGCCCATCTTCCTGCTGCTCGATTTCTACTATCGGATCATCGGGAATTTCGGTTTCGCGATTCTTCTGCTCACCGTCACCATCAAGTTGATCTTCTTTCCGCTGGCCGATGCGTCCTATCGCTCGATGAGCCGGATGAAGAAGCTTCAGCCCGAGATGGAGAAGATCAAGGCGCGCTTTGCCGACGACAAGGTCAAGCAGCAGCAGGAGACGATGGAGCTTTACCGGCGCGAGAAGGTGAACCCGGTTTCGGGCTGCCTGCCGACATTGGTCCAGATCCCCGTTTTCTTTTGTCTCTATAAAGTGCTCGTCGTCACCATCGAAATGCGCCAGGCGCCTTTCTTCGGCTGGATACACGATTTGTCCGCGCCGGATCCCACGTCGTTTTTCAATCTGTTCGGTC
Source organism: Rhizomicrobium sp. (assembly GCA_050010235.1). GTDB lineage: Bacteria > Pseudomonadota > Alphaproteobacteria > Micropepsales > Micropepsaceae > Rhizomicrobium. Next base: position 4,050 of record JBEKLK010000140.1, on the reverse strand, counting down.
TCATCCCGTGGTCCATGCCGGCGGCCCTTCCGGGACTCGCCGAAGTTCCTCTGTTCGGCGGACCTTTGCAGTCCCTCATATTGACGCTCATCCATATCGGCATCTGGCCGTTCCTGATGGGCATCACGCAGTGGCTGCAGACGAAGATGAATCCCGCGCCTGCCGATCCCGTCACGGCCCGCATGATGTCGTACATGCCGATCGTCTTCACGATGATGATGGCGGGTTTCCCCGCGGGCCTCGTCATCTATTGGACGTGGAACAACCTGCTTTCGGTGGGCCAGCAATATGTGATGATGCGGCGTCAAGGCGTCGAAGTTCACCTGTTCAAGAACATCCGGCTTCCCGCCTTTGTGACGCGCGGCCGCAAGAGTACGGCGCCGGGCGAGTGAGCGAGAACCAGGTTCCATCGGCCAAAGAATCCGAACGCATCCGGAAGTTGTTTGCAGGTCCCTGCGAGTTCGTGGCGGGTGCCGCAACCATCGATGCGATTCCGCCGCCGAGCCTTCCGGAGATGGCGTTTGTCGGCCGCTCGAATGTCGGCAAATCGAGTTTGATCAATGCGCTGACGGGACGAGGCTCGCTGGCCCGCACCTCGAACACGCCGGGCGCCACCAAGCAGATCAATTTCTTCCGCCTGGGCCATGCGTGCCTGCTCGTCGATCTGCCCGGCTACGGCTATGCGCGAATTTCCAAAGAGGCGGCCGAGCAATGGCGCGGACTTATTTTCGACTATCTGCGCGGCCGGCCGACGCTCAGGCGCGTGCTGCTGCTGATCGACGCACGGCGCGGCGCGATGGAAGCGGATCACGAAGCGATGAAGCAGCTGGATCAGGCCGCCGTATCCTATGTTGTGGTCCTGACCAAGATCGACACGCTGCCGGCTGCCGGGCGCGACGACGCGGTGCAGCGCTGCCTCACCGAGCTTCGGGGCCATGTGGCGGCGTACCCGGACGTTTTGTCCACATCGTCGGAAACGGGAGACGGGCTCGATATGCTTAAGGCCCATCTCGCGGCGCTGGCCCGGCCATAGGTATTGGGATATAAGCCTGCGGATTTTGCGAGGCCCGGCATGGCGCTTCAGGACGACGTCAATCAGGAACGCAATCTTCGGGTGCTGGCGCGCTGGCGCTCGACGGCGCGCGTTCTCGTCGAGGCTTTGCCGTACATCCTTCGCTATGACGGCCGCGCAATCGTCGTGAAATATGGCGGTCACGCCATGGAAAGCGGCGTGTCCGAGCATTTCGCCCAGGACATCGTGCTGATGAAGCAGACGGGCATCGATCCCGTCGTCGTCCACGGCGGCGGTCCGCAGATCGGCGCCATGCTGAAGAAGTTGTCGATCCCGTCGTCATTCGTGGACGGATTGCGCGTGACCGACCAGGCCGCCATCGAAGTGGTGGAAATGGTGCTCACCGGCGCGATCAACAAACAGATCGTGAGCGGCATCAATGCCGCCGGCGGCCGTGCTGTGGGACTATCCGGCAAGGACGGCAATCTCGTCATCGCGCGCAAGCTCGAACGGTACAAGCTCGATCCCGTCACGCTCAAGCGCGAGCTGGTCGATCTGGGCTTTGTGGGCGAACCGGAAACCGTAAATCCCGATGTGCTGCGCACGATCATCGCCTCGGATCTCATTCCCGTCATTGCTCCCATCGGCGCCGGCAGCAAAGGCGAAACCTTCAACATCAATGCGGACACCGTCGCGGGCTCGGTAGCGGGCGCCATGTCGGCGGCGCGCCTCCTGCTTCTGACCGATGTCGAAGGCGTGCTCGACCGCGAAGGAAAGCTGATTCCGCGGCTCAGCGTCGCCGAAGCACGCACCCTGATCGCGGACGGGACCATCTCCGGCGGGATGATTCCGAAAATCGAAACGGCGATCGACGCTGTCGAGGCCGGCGTTCACGCGGCGGTCATTCTCGACGGCCGCATACCGCATGTGCTGCTGCTCGAACTCTTCACCGAGCATGGCGCAGGCACGATGATCACGGCCGCATGACGCTCGTCCCTCGGCTTTGTACAGTGCTCGCTTTGGCCTTGCTGTCGATTTGCGGCACGCCCGCGGAAGCGGGGCTGCGCCTGTGCAATCAGACCAGCTACATCCTTTATTCGGCGACGGGCTATCAGGCCGGAGCGAACATGCTCACTCGCGGCTGGATTCGCGTCGTGCCGGGCGATTGTGCGGACCTGCTTTCGGATCCGCTGACTGCCCCTCTTTATTACGTCTATGCGCGTTCCGCGCAGGCGCATTCCGGGCCTGCGCGTGCCTGGGGCGGAACGGTCCGCCTCTGCGCCAAAGACGCCAATTTCGCTCTGCAATCGCCTCTCACGGTCCCCGGGTGCCAGGGCGACGACATTTTTCAGTTTCCGTTCGCGCCGGTGGCGACGCATGGCAGGAAATCCTGGACCATGACGCTGACGGAATCTCCGCTCATCGCTTCGCTGGATGTGGCGCGCGAGGCCGGAATTGTGAGATTGCTCAACGACATCGGCTTCAAGGTCGGCGAGGGCGACTCGAACGGCAACAAAAGCCGCGACGATGCGATGACGAAATTCCGCCAACGCATGAAGCTGCCGCTCACCGCGACGAACAGCGACCTGTTCGACGCGCTCGAGACCGAAGCGCTCAAAGCGGCGGCGCCCGCAGGCTACTCCGTCTGCAACGACGGCGACGGCGACATCTGGGTGGCGCTCGGCATGAAGAGCGGCACCAACTGGGTGTCGCGCGGCTGGTGGAAGGTGCCCATGGCCGGCTGCGCGAAGACGATTACCGATCCTCTCGCAACGGACAAAGTCTATTTGCTGGTCGAGGGCCATACCAACGGCTATCTGGTGAAGGGCTCGACGAAATTCTGCGTCACCAATGTCGAATTCGAGATATTCGGAAACGACAAATGCGGTTCGCGCGGGCTGTCGGAAATCGGTTTTGCCGCGACGGACACCAGGGGGCGTACGGGATATGCCGCGCATGTCGGCAAGGACGGGTTGCTCCCGCCCGCTCCCGTTCAGCCCCGAACGCCGAAATAGTTGAGGTGCCAGCGCATTTCGTCCTCCGTCAGAGGGAAGCGCACGCCTTCGCGCGCCGGCAGCAGCTCTCCGGCGGCCAGATGCATGACGAAGGATTGTATCTTGAAGGCGACGCGCATGCTGAGCTTCGCGCGCCAGACGAGCGCGGTCACCGGCTTGGCCGAGCCAGATTGAAGAATTCGCCGGACATTGTCCTCCGGCACTTTGGCCAGCAGTGAAAGAGTCGTCACAAGCGTCTCGCGGCGGCCCGATTCCGCAATGCTTTCCACGAAACCGTCATTGAGCTTGCCGGCTTTGAAAAGAGCCGCCAGATCGGCGCCTTTGGCCGGCTCCGTGTCGACGCCTTCCTGATCGAGCCTTTCGCGCATCCTGTTCTTCAGATGCTGACGCAACTTCTCGTCCAGTCCCGCATGAGCCGCGAGCCGCGCGATCAGTTCCGAACTCACAAAGCCCGCGAGCCGGCGCACGGCGCGCCTGGAAAGATCGTTGCGCAAAACCAGCGGCAAGTGCCACTCGGTCACCTTCACGGCCTGCTCCGCGATCTTGTCGAGCGTTTGGCGGCGAATTTGCGCGCCGGAATTGGCCAGGAGCGCTGCGACCGCAGGCACGTCGAGCGCTGCGGCGACGACTTCCGATACGCTGGGGCTTAGCGGTCTGCGCTTGGCCACGCAGACGAGCGCAAAGCGCGCCTGTGCCGTGGTCACGATCTCGATCAGATCCGCATCCGAAAGCAGCGGCGAATATTCGAGGATCGGCGCGGCAACGGCTTCGACGTCGCGCGCCAGACGCTTGATGATCTGTCGCGGCACGCAATCCAGCCGCTTTATCTCCTCGGCCAGGATCTGGCGCACCCGCACGAGCTGGTCGCGCGCGAGCCGCTCCAGAGTCTCGATCGTGAGATCCCTGAGGCGCTTGCTTTCCTCGACCGTGAGATCTGGCAGAAGCCTGCCGATCTTGCGGGCCAGCTCGATGCGTACCTCGTCGTCCGCGTCGTCGGCCAGCAATCGATTGGCGTGCGCGGGC
>JBEKLK010000139.1:0-8509 GCA_050010235.1 Rhizomicrobium sp. | reverse complement strand
CGGCGCTTGTCCGTAATAGCCGCCGCGCTGATCGTAGCTCGGCCCGTCGCCCGCATTTGCCAGGATGGCAATAGGCGCGGTCGCGATGGCAGCGGCGCCCGCGACAACGGCCGCACCTGCTGCAAACAAACCGAAAACCGGACCGCCGCCATGCCCGTGATGGAAGAAATGTCCCCACGCCATAGCAGATGAAACAGGCGCCACGGCAATCGCCGCGGCCAGAATGCCGACCGATAGGACTTTGATCTTCACTTTGGCGTGCTCCTCAAGAGGGCCGCCCCCCAACGCGTGCCTTGTATCACGGACGTCCGCGAACAAGATAGCCCGACCGTGAAGGTAACCTATGTTGGGTCCTTCAACCGTCGAAGCCGTCACTCAGAAACGCCTCCGCATAGGCGCAATGCATGGCGATTCCGCGCGCCATCACGGATTCGTCGAGAAGCATGCGGTTGGAATGAAGCCCGCAGCAGGTTTGAAAGTCGCCGCCTTCGGGCGTGGCGCCCAGCATCACCATGGCGCCGGGCACCTTCTGCAGGACATACGAGAAATCTTCCGCGCCCATGATGGGGCTGGGCATGGTCAGCCACGCCGCGTCGCCGAACAGGCTCTGGGCCGTCGACTTGGCCAACGCCACCGCCTTCGTGTCGCAGATCGTCACGGGAAAGCCGGGAATGATTTCGACCGATACCGATGCGAGATGCGCGGCCGCGATATTGGTCGCGATGCGATGCAGGCCTTCATGCGCCAATGCGCGCGACGTGGGCGAGAAGCTGCGGATTGTTCCTTCCAGTTCGGCCGTTTCGGGAATGACGTTGTTCGTCGTTCCCGACGTGATGCGCGCGATTGTGACGACCACGGGATCGAAGGCGGGAATGCGCCGCGTCACGAGGCTCTGCAGCGCGGTCACGATTTCGCAGGCGATGGGAATCGGATCGACTGCCATGTGCGGCTGGGACGCGTGCCCACCCTTGCCGGTGACCGTCAGAACGATGCGGTCCGCGGCCGCCAGCAAAGGCCCGGGCCTGCTGCCGAACATTCCGCTGGGAAGATTCGGGGCGACATGAAGCGCGAACGCGGCGTCGGGCAACGGATCGATCAATCCGTCGTCCAGCATGAAGCGGGCGCCATGATGCCCTTCCTCGCCGGGCTGGAACATGAACATCACCGACCCGGCAAGCCGGTCGCGCCGCGCGCACAGCGCCTTCGCGGCGCCGGCCAGCATAGCGACATGCGTGTCGTGACCGCAGGCGTGCATCTTGCCGTCTTCATGCGACGTGAATGGCAGACCCGTGTCTTCTTTCAGGGGAAGCGCATCCATGTCGCCTCGCAGAAGAACGGTGCGTCCGTTCGCCGGACCGCGCAGCAACGCAATGAAGCCGGTTGTCGATGGGCCCTCGAAGATTTCCAGGGGAAGCCCTGCCAGTGCCGCTTTCGCCTTGGCCGTGGTCTTCGGCGTCATGAGTCCGAGTTCCGGCTCCGCGTGGATGGCCCGGCGCAGCGCAACCATCTCGGGCAGCAATGCCGTTCCCGCTTCCACCCATCCTTGCGAAAAGGAATGCTCGGTCATTTTGGTCCCCTCGATTTCATGCGCACTGCCAAAAGCTACTGCGCGAGCGGCACAGATGCCGATTCGCCAAACTAGCAGGCTCCGCAGCCGGTTTGCACGCGCTCGGTCCAAATCGGCCTCACACACCCGCTTTGCGACACCCCGAAGCGCCCGGATTAACGCTCCATTATTCGGAACTTGATAGACCGTCTTGTCTCGGATTCGGGACATTTGCGGCTGTCTTATTCCGGGACGTTGGGGTTTTGAATGGTCACGTTGGCCTCTGACGCATTTGTGCGCCGTTGGCGTGGTCCATCCCCCTCGCGACTGGTGACGATTGCCGCTCTTGTCTTTGTCACGGCATGCGGCGGGTTGGCGCTCTCCGACGCGATCGAGCACACAAGTGCGGTCTGGATCGCGAACGCGATCCTCGTCTATTACCTTCTCAAGCACCCGCTGCGCGATTGGTTTGCAATTCTGGCGGCCGGTCTGGCCGCAAATCTTTGCGCCGATCTCTATATGGACGACAGTCTTTTTGCGGCGGCGATGTTGACGCTCTGCAATGCCGTCGGCGTTCTCATCGTCGCAGCGCCATTGCAGTTGATGGGATTGCACGGCGACCTCGCGCGCCCGAAGCCGCTCTGCGTTTTCTATGCCCTGGCGCTGGGACCGGCTCCTGCGGCGGCGGGATTGCTGTCCGCGGTGTTCTTTCATCTCACGCTGGGCCGGGATTTCCTTTCGTCGGCGCTGGATTGGTACGCCACGGACGCGCTGGGCTACAGCATCGTCGTCCCCATGCTCATGACGGTGCGTGTCGACGCCATCCGGAGGATGTTCGCCAAAGACCAGATCGTGGGAACTCTGCTGTTGCTCGGCACCGTCGCAGGAACGATCGCGCTCAACTTCATCGCCAGAGATTATCCGATTGCCTTTCTGATTTTCCCGGCCGTCATCCTCGTCACCTTCCAGCGCGGATTCGCGGGAGGCTCCATCGGTCTTCTCATGGCGGCCGCTTACATGATGATTCCGGTGCTGATCGGAGACGGGCGCGGCGCCCTCAAGCCTCATTCGCTGCGCGAGCAGATCATTCTCGTGCAGATCTTTGTCGCGGTGATCGGGTTCTCGGTGGTTTTGGTGGGCGCGGCACTGGCGGAACGGCGCCGGCTCGAACGCAGTCTTGCCGCGGCCATCGTGCGCGCCGAGAATTCGCGCGAAGAAGCGATTGTCGCGAAAGATGCGGCGGAGCGGGCAAACCGGCTGAAATCGACGTTCCTCGCCACGATGAGCCATGAGCTGCGCACGCCTCTCAACGCCATCATCGGCTTCTCCGAATTGATGCATCGTCAGCTGTACGGACCGCTCGGCGATGCGCGCTATGGCGAATATTCCGGGCTCATTCAGGGGGCGGGCCATCACCTGCTCAGCCTCATCAACGACGTGCTCGACATGTCGAAGATCGAAGCGGGGAAATTCGAACTGCACCGCGAACCTTTCGACATCCGCGAGATCGTTCACGATTGCCGCGATCTGATGCGCGAACGCGCCGGTCAGGGCAATGTGGAATTGTCCGAGGACTTGCCTGCGACCCCGCTGCGCATCGAGGCCGACCGACGCGCGATCAAGCAGATCCTGCTGAACCTGCTTTCGAACGCGATCAAATTCACGCCTGAAGGCGGACGAGTGACCGTGCATGCCGGATCCGCGGATGGCGTCCTGGTGTTGTCGGTCGAAGACACGGGCATCGGCATCCCCGCCGATCAGGTCAGCCGCCTCGGCAACCCGTTCGTCCAGGTCCGAAACAGCGCCGGTGCGTCGCATGAGGGCACGGGGCTGGGCCTTGCGCTGGTCCGCGCGCTCGCCGAAATTCACGACGGGCAGCTCAAGATCGAAAGCGTCCTGGGCCGCGGCACCATCGTCACCATCCTGATCCCCGGCGTCGCGCGCCATCCAATCACCACGCAAGATGCGGCTTGAATCGCGAGGCAAACCGGAGGGAAACTCCGGTAGGCCGGTGTCGCGTTCCATGCCATAGATTGCCGGCGCCATACGCGTGCGACCTGTCGCGACGACAATCACACACCGGAAACGAGCACCCGTGAGTTCGAGCAGGATCAAATCCCAGAAGCGACGCTTTACGCATGCGCCGGGCAAACCCGCAGCGCGTCCCCATCCTGCGCGTCCGAAACCCGCGCCCGCGGCGTCCAACCTGGAACGGATATTCGGGAAGCATTCCGTGCGCGCGGTATTTCTGACGCGGCCGCGGACCATCCGTCGTCTGCTCATCGCGGGCGACGAATCCTACCATACGGATTTTATCGAAATGGCCGAACGCGCGGGCATCAAGCCGGAATTCATGGCATGGCCGGAGTTCCTGCGCATGGGAAACTTCACCAAGGACGAGAAGCATCAGGGAATCTTCATCCTCGCCGAACCGCGAACCATCTACGCGGAAAAGGACTTCGACTCGCTCGCGCTGGCCCGCGTGGTGCTGGCGCTGGATCAGATCTCGAACCCGCAGAATTTCGCCACCATCCTGCGCAGCGCCGCATTCTTCGGTGTGGACGCGGTGATCGTGTTGCGCGACCGTTCGGTGGACGTGTCGTCGGAAGTCGTTCGCTACGCCGTCGGCGGTGCGGAATTCGTGAAGATCTTCCGGGTGACGAATCTGTCCCAGGGGCTGGATGTCCTGAAAGATCTCGGATTTGCCGTGATCGGGCTGGACGAGCGCGGCGAGAAAACCCTGGCCGAAACGGTCTTTCCCGAAAAGATCGTGTTCGTGGTCGGCGCGGAAGGCGAAGGCCTGCGCCCGAAGACGAAGAAGTATTGCGACGCGCTGGTTCGCATTCCCGGCGGACGCGTGGGACTCGAAAGTCTCAACGCCGGCGTCGCGACCGCCGTCGCCGTGGCGGAGATATTCCGGAACAAGCGGAATTAGACGTTTCACTGGGCTACACCGTTGCCGGCTCGCCGATCTCGGCCAGCACTTCCGCGTCCAGTTCCGGATTGGGTTCGCCGTCCGCGGTGATGATCAACGCCCTGGGGACCAGCAGGATCAGCGGCAGAATCAGCGCATAGACCGCTGTCGTTGCCAGCACGCAGTAGAGGAATCCGTAAGTCGGACTGAGGTTGTAGATCTCCACGCCCAGCACATCCCCGGCGCGGCTGGAAAGCATATAGACGCCGTCGACCATCATCATCAATGCGCCCTGCAATCCGGGCGGGCACGACCGCATCGAAAGATCGTAATAGGCCGCCGCTGCAACCCCGCCCATGGCGCCGATCGGTACCGCAAGGACCAGCGCTTCGTTGCCCGTGTGGATGAAGGCCAGCGGAATCATCTGCGGCACGGTGATGATCGTTCCCCACCACAGCAGCTTTTGCAGAGACACTTTCTTGCAGATGTACCCGTAAAGGAAAAACACAGGCACGAAGGCGGCGGAAAAGATTGCATTGAAATTGGCGTACACGGCGTCGGACGCATGCAGCACATTGGTCAGATAGAATTGCAGCGGCGTGTTCGATCCCGGCGCAAACTGAAACAGGAACATGATCAGGACGGCGGGATAAACGGCGCGATGATGGAGGAGCCGCTTGATGTCTCCCAACAAGCCGGCGCCTTTGGCCAGCGGTTGATTGTAAGTGCCCGTGAATACGGCACGCGGCTTCCACAGCGCGAGAAGCGCGATGGCGATGGAGAGCACGGCCATCAGGATAAAGGTCTGCCGGGGCGGCAGATGCTCCGCAATCCAGCCCGCGGCCACGCCGCCCACAACGTAAGGAACGGAACTGACGATGAGCCACAAGGCGCTCAGCCGTCCCGACATGAGCTCCTCCTGGCCGACAAGCGCCATCAGCCCCTGATATCCCGCCGCCACGAGCCGGAACGACAACATCACCAGCAGCATCCCGACGAACAGACCCGAATAGGAAAGCTGGACCGACGCCATCCAGAGAAAAATAACGGCCGTCAGCGGCGCAAAGATGAGGAAAAATCCCCGGTCGCGCAGTCCCAGCGGATTCCACAAATCCCGCGTGAGGCCGAATACGACCGACGCATAGACCGGGGCCGTCGTGAGCAGCCGAAAAACCGTGACCTGCATCGCCGTCGCGTGCAGCTGGTCCTTCAACATGTAGGTTGTGGTGATATCCAGCAGATAGCCATGCGGCAACACGATATAGACCAGCAGCGTCAGTGGCGTGAAATAGGCAAACACTTGCCCGGCGTTCGACGGGCTTTTGGTGTCTGTCGCGGTAGCGGTCATTCAAGCTTCCTCGTGAAATGGGAGAAGGCAGCGGAACGGGAATTCGCGCACCGGGAACCGCCGGACGAAGAGGACGCTCCGGCACAGATTTGCGCGCCGGGCCCCGGCTCGCAAGCCCCTTCGTTTCGTTTTCGGGCGAATGCGTTTAGAGTCCGCAAGGATTGCGCGGGGGGCCCGCCGTCCCGAGACGATTAAAGAGGCGACATGTTTCCTTCGACGATTTCCGCGCCGCCACGGCGCTGGGCAACTTTCCTGTTCGCGGCGATATTTCTGTTTCCTGCGGTATCGGCGCGTGCCGACGACAGCCTGCGCATGAAACAGCTGCGCCTTCTCTGCGTGCAATTGAGCGGCGACCTGATGGATCCCGGCGGCATGGCGGCGTTCCGCCGTTGCCTGACCACGCATGATCCGCTGAACGAGATGCGCCGCGACAACGGCATCGGCGGAGTCCGCGTACGGCGCATCGTGGATCGGCCGCATGCCGCGCCGCCGCCCGGCTTCGGGCGCAACAGCCGCAACAGTGTCGCCCAGCAGGTTCAATCCTTTCAAACGCTGGATGGAAAAGTCGTCTACGTCGCGGCCGCGGACGGCAAATTGTGGCGCGCCACTCTGGGCACCAAGGATGCGCATGTCGTGGCGCCGTCGGCGGTTCTGTTTCGCGCGACGGGTGACGGCCATCTGTTCGTGCTCGACCATGACGGCGCGTTGTGGCGTGCGAATGCGGACGGATCGAACCGCATCGCGATCGACCGTTCGGTGGCGGATTTCCAGCCGGTCGGCGGCGTCGCTTATGTGCGCGGCAGCGATGGCAGCCTGTGGCGCGAAAACGCCGACGGTTCCCATCGCATGCCCGTCGACAAGGCCGTCAAAGCGTTTCAGGCGATCGACCGGCGCGTTGTTTTTGTGCTGGGCCTGGACGGCAAGCTCTGGCGCGAGGCGGGGGATATGAATTCCCGCACGCTGATTGCCGGCGCCATCCGCGCGTTCCAATACGTTCCGGACGGCGACACGTTCTATGTTTCGACCACCGACGACGGGCTGTGGCGGAAGACCGGCAAGCAGAACGCCGCGCAGATCGACCATGACGTGGCCGCGTTTCGCGCTGCCGACATGAACCTTGTCTTTGTGCTGGGCAAGGACGGCCGGCTTTGGCAGGAATTGGGCAACCGGGATCAGGCCGTCCTCGTCGACCGCGACGTGATGATCGGAAACGGCCAGCCGACCTTCGAAGTGCTGGACGCGCATCATCTTTTCATCGTGGGCGAGGACCACAAATTGTGGGCCGAAACCATGCCGCCGGGCCGCTGACCCGGGCTGCATTTTTGTGAAATTTTTTCTGCCCGAAAAATCTCCAGCAAAATCAAACGATTGATGCGGCATAACAGGGCTTCCAAGCCCTGTTATGAGCCCTGTTATCGGCCCTGTTTTTTGCGCTGTTTTTAGCCCTGTTATTGGCCATGCGCCTGACCAGAGCTGACGCATGCTTTTTTCCGTAAATTTTTTCGTTCCGGAATCTCCAATCGAATCAAATATTTGACGCTGCGGAGCAGGACTTTCGAGCCCTGCTGAAGGCCCTGCTCTCATGCCTGCGCTGCCCGCTTCACGCGCCACTCGTTCGGCGGCGCGAGCCGCCGCTCGCGCGTGCGGATTCAGCGCTGCGGCGCGGCCGGCAATTGTCTGCGGCCCGCACAGCGCGCACGCAGTGCCGGAATGTTTCCCGCGTGTGTCGATGCCGTTCGGTTTCACCTGCGCGCCTCGAAAACGCTTAACATGGCGCTGCCGAATTGCACGCGCAATCGCACGAAATAGAACCTCGCAAAATAATTAGAACGTTTATCGAATCTTCGCCGCGCGCGTCGCGCGAAATGATCGGCGGATCAGGAGGTTGGAGAAGGGAAAAATATTTTCGGGAAAAATGCGTGTCGATGGGTGGATCAACGGGGTTCGGCGTTCACGCGATCGATCCTGCTCCCATCCGATTGCGCCCTGATAAAGCGATTTATCTCCCTGCATTTGACCTGCTTTCGGCCCTACCAAACGAGTTGCAGACTCACACGCACAGCGCGGGTTACATGTGGTAGCGTCGTGCGCTTCTGACGGAGCAGACCGTCGGCCTGGGGGTTAAAAGGTGGCTACGATAGAGACCTTTGTTCAACCCACTAATCTTTATAGGTATCGTTCGCTATCCTCTGACGAGCTTTTCGAGCGAGAACTCGACACGCTGAAAGGGCATACAGTGTGGTGTTCGCAGTTTCATGCATTGAACGATCCAATGGAGGGTTCATATAGGGCGACGCTTAATCTTCAGAAGCACTCAAATTATCGATTGATCCGGGACCACATTTTCGATCAAAAGAATGCGATTGGCATTTGCTCATTTAGCGAGACGAACGACAACCCGGTAATGTGGGCGCACTACGCCGACCAGTTCAGAGGCATTTGCGTAGAATATAATTTTGAAAGGCTGTTGCAGTCGCTTGGAAAAGGATTTGAATTTGTGCGGGTCGCATACAATGACCGGCCACATTCCGTGTCCCTGAATCATCTGCAAGAGCGGAAGCTAGCGAAAAAAATACTCTCGACGAAAAGTCACACTTGGCTGTATGAGCGAGAGTGGCGACTATTTACGGACTCCACTGGCTTGGTCAAATCTGATATGAACTGTGTTTCCTGCGTCTACCTGGGAAATCGGTTGAATGAT
>JBEKLK010000138.1:0-8524 GCA_050010235.1 Rhizomicrobium sp. | reverse complement strand
CTTTTGCTTATTATCGTTCTTGTCATCTTTCTACTGGGCGGATTCAGCGGCCGGTTCGGCGGCTATGGATACGGTTACGGCCACCGCGGCATCGGATTGATTGGCATTATCCTCATCATTCTCGTCGTGCTGCTGGTGCTCGGACGACTCTGAGTTGACGGTATCCGCCGTCATTTGGTCCACGGCTGTCCCGGCCGCGCTTCGGTTCAATAATTGTCGCGTTCGGTCTTCAGACGGATGGCCGCGCTCACAGGTATGAGGACAAAGCCGCGGGCCGCCGCCTGTTTTGTCCAGGTCTCCAACGCTGCCAGTGTTACGGCATGCGGATGGCCGATCCCGATGGCGACACCCTGCTCGCGGGCGCGCGCTTCGAGCGCCACGAGTTGCCTATCGACGGCGCCTGCGGCCTGTTCGTCGTCGAGGAAAACATCCCGGCCGGCACTTGCGACACCGAACGCGCGCGCGAGCGGCACGACTATCGTGTCCGGCGTGGTGCGCGAGTCCAGGAAAAAAACATGCTTGTCGGCCAACGCTTCGACAACCGGCATGAGAGCGGCATGATCGGCCGTGAAGCGGCTCCCCATGTGATTGTTGATGCCGCTATAGCCGGGCACGCGTGACAGCGCCCAGTCGAGCCGGCGCAAGATCTCCGCGGTACTGAGACCAGTCGTCAAGGCGTTTGGGCCGGGATTGTCGGACCCGTCGGGCTCCATCGGAACATGCACGAGAATCTGATGGCCCCCGCGGACGGCTTCGCGGGCAAATCCCGGCGTCGCGTCGGGATAGGGCAAAAAAGAGAGGCTGATCGCATCAGGCAATCCGATCGCGCGGCGCGTATCCGCACCATCGGCGCCGAGATCGTCGATCACGATGGCAATTTCGGGCGCGCGATGCGCAACGAGCGCCGGCGGCGTCAGGCGCGCTTCGACCTCGCCGTCTTTTCCATGCTCGAGGAGCCAATCGGGGAAACCGTGTTCTGTCACGGGTTCAAGCACTTCCGGCACAAACGAACTGGGCTGCACAGGCGACGATACGGCGATGGTGACGTCCGAAGCCCGCGCCTCGTCATTGGCCTCGGCTGCGAACAAACCCGGCGGAATGAGAACGGATGCCAGCGCGGGAAGCCCCGACACTGCGCGCGCGCCGCCGCCGATCAGCGCCAGCACCAGCACCAGCCAGAACGCGATGTCGGCGCCGCGCGGCGCAACGTGTTGCCGGAATGCCTTGCGAATCAGGTCGAGGTGCCGCATGGGCGATGTAGCGGACGCCCCCGCAATCCTGTCAACGATTCGGGGGTATTCCAAAAAACGAAGGGACCGGAAAGCCCTGAGCTTCCCGGTCCCCGACGTCGTTATTTCAGCCGTCTCGGCGATCGCCGCCGCGCGTATTACGCCGCCTGGTATCCCATCACGGCCTTGACCTCGAGGAACTCTTCGAAGCCGAACTCGCCCCATTCGCGGCCGTTGCCGGACTGCTTGTAGCCGCCGAAAGGCGACTTGAAATCGGCGCCCGCGCCGTTCAGGTGCACGTTGCCGGTGCGGAGCTGCGAAGCGACCTTGCGCGCGTGCTCGATATTGCCTGACTGCACATAGCCCGAGAGACCGTAGACCGTGTCGTTGGCCTGACGGATGGCGTCGGCTTCCGTGTCGTAAGGCAGGATCGACAGCACCGGCCCGAAGATCTCCTCGCGCGCAATGGTCATGTCGTTGGTCACATTGGCGAACACCGTCGGCCGTACATAATAGCCCCGGTTCAATCCTTCCGGCCGTCCGACACCACCGGTAACGAGGGTGGCGCCTTCGTCGATGCCCTTCTGGATCAGGCCCTGGATTTTATTGAACTGCACTTCGCTGACGACCGGTCCCATGGTCGTGCCTTCCGCGAACGGATCGCCGACTTTGGCTTTCGCGGCGGCGGCCTTCGCGATCTCGATCGCCTGATCCTGCTTCGTGCGCGGCACGAACATGCGTGTCGGCGCATTGCAGGATTGGCCCGAGTTGCTGAAACAGTTGGACACACCTTGCGACACCGCTTTCTGCAGATCGGCATCGTCGAGAATGATGTTGGCGGATTTACCGCCGAGTTCCTGCGCCACGCGCTTGACCGTATCGGCCGCGGCCTTCGCGACTGCGATGCCGGCGCGGGTCGAGCCCGTGAAAGACATCATGTCGATACCGGAGTGCGAAGACATCGCCTCGCCGACCGTCGGGCCGTCGCCATTGACGAGATTGAACACGCCGGCAGGCACCCCCGCTTCATGCATGATCTCGGCGAACAGGTAGCCGCTCATAGGCGCCACTTCGCTGGGCTTCAGCACCATCGTGCAACCGGCTGCGAGGGCAGGCGCGACCTTGCAGGTGATCTGGTTGATGGGCCAGTTCCAAGGTGTGATCAGTCCGCACACGCCCACGGGCTCGTGGACGATGGCCGTCGAACCGCGCGTCTCCTCGAAATTGTAATCCTTGAGAATGCGCATGGTCTCGCCCAGATGGCCGAGGCCGGTTGCAGCCTGCGCCGCCTTCGATAGACCGAGCGGCGCGCCCATCTCGCGCGAAATGGTTTCGACCATCTCGCCATAATGCTTCTGATAAGCGTCGAAAATTTTCTGCAGCAGTGCGAGGCGCTCTTCCTTGGTGGTACGCGAGAAGGTCTCGAACGCGCGCCGGGCCGCGGTGACAGCCTTGTCGACGTCCGCCTTGGAACCGAGGCTGATGCGGGCATAGGCCTCTTCATTGGCCGGATTGATCACGTCGAGCGTCTTGGGCGTGACGGGGTCTACCCATTTGCCGTCGATATAAAATTTCAGCTTGTCCTGCATGGTTTCTTCCCGGGTTTTGTTGCGGAGCGGCCGGATAAGAGCACATAGGGAGGGTACGGAAAAGGAGGCATTTGCCAGGCCTGGTTAGGGGCTTGTTGGTGCTATTCGGGCCCTGGGGCTGGCAGCACCCGCAACGGAAGGATACCCTCCAGGAAATCCCGATTCATGAATGAGGCGTCTGCCATGAAACTCGGTTGCAAGCCGTTGGCTTTTGTTGCGGCCATTGCCGCGTCGTGCCTGCCTGCAATACCGGCCTCCGCTCAGTCTGCGATGCCCCCCCAAATCACGCAGACGATCAACCCCACCCGACTGTCTATCCTGTCGGGCAACACGAGGCCTGAAGCCAATTCCCCCAATGATCGCGGCCGCGTGGTCGATAGCTTCGCGATGGCGAACATGCAGCTGCAGCTGCGCCGACCGGCTGCGCTGGAGCAAGCTTTTGAGGGCGCAATCGACCAGATGTATACGCGCGGTTCGCCCACTTATCATCATTGGATGACGGCGGCCGAGATCGGCGCGGATTTCGGCCCTGCCGCCCAGGATATCCAGACCGTCACGCGTTGGCTCGCGTCGCACGGCTTCCGGGTGAATGCGGTCTATCCGAGCCGGATGCTGATAGATTTTTCCGGCACGGCCGGCCAAGTGCGCGAGGCCTTCGCGACCGAAATCCACAATCTCGAAGTGAACGGCGTCCATCACGTCGCCAATATGAGCGATCCGAAAATTCCTGCGGCATTATCACCCGTTGTTGCGGGGATTGTGTCGCTTAATGACTTCAAGCCGAGCACGATGCGCAAGCCGCGCGCGGCCTACACCTATGGCAGCGCCAGTTCGCGCACTTATGCGCTGGTGCCGGCCGATCTCGAGACGATCTACAATCTCGCGGCGCTCTACGCAGCGGGGATCACGGGCAAGGGCGAGACGGTGGTCACGGTGGAGGACACCAATCTGTTCACGACGGCCGATTACACGACATTCCGTTCGAAGTTCGGCCTTTCCGCTTACACCTCCGGTAACCTCACGACGGTTCATCCCGCGCCTGTCTCTGGCAAGTCGAATTGCGCCAATCCCGGCGTGCCGGCGGGTGGCGACGACGGCGAAGCCGCGGTCGACGTGGAATATGCGAGTGCGGCCGCGCCCAATGCTACCATCGAACTGGCATCCTGCAAGGACACGAGCGCCACCTTCGGCGGCCTGATCGCGATTCAGAACATCATCGACGCGACGAGCCATCCCACGATCATCAGCATGAGCTACGGCGAATGCGAAGCGGAAGACGGCGCCGCGCAGAACGCATCGTTCTTCGCCGCGTTCGAACAGGCCGCTGCCGAAGGCGTCTCCGTGTTCGTGTCCGCCGGAGACGAAAATGCGGCAAGCTGCGATGCCGACCTGAAAAAGGCCACACACGGCATCGGCGTGAGCGGCTGGGCTTCGACGCCTTACAACGTCGCAGTGGGAGGCACCGATTTCGGCGACACCTTTGCACGCACCAGCAGCACATATTGGGCGACGACGAACGGGGCAACCTTCGGTTCGGCGAAGACCTATATCAACGAAATTCCGTGGAACGATTCCTGCGCCAGCGTGCTGATCACGACGTTTAGCGGCTCGACAGTGCCCTATGGCAGCACCGGTTTCTGCAACACGGCGAACGGCAAGGCGAACTATCTCGGCGTTGTCGGCGGAAGCGGCGGCCCCAGCGGCTGCGCCAAGGGCGCGCCCGCGGTCGCCGGCGTCGTCGGGGGCACCTGCGCGGGCTATGCCAAGCCGGCATGGCAAGCGGGATTTCTGGGCAATCCGGCCGACGGCGTACGCGACATTCCCGATATTTCGCTGTTCGCAGCCAACGGCGTTTGGGCCCACTACTATGTCGATTGCTGGTCGGACACAGCGGAAGGCGGCACGGCCTGCACGGGTGCGCCGAGCGGCTGGGATGGCGGCGGCGGCACATCTTACACCGCGCCGATTCTGGCCGGCATCCAGGCCCTCATCCAGCAGAAGACGGGAGCCGCGCAGGGCAATCCGAATCCCGTCTATTATGCGCTCGCCGCCGCAGAATATGGCGCAACCGGCAGCTCGAAGTGCAATTCGACAGTCGGCAATGCCGTCGCGTCGACCTGCATTTTCTACGACGTCACCCAAGGCGACATGGACGTCAATTGCACGGGAAAGGTGGACTGCTATCTGCCATCCGGCACGAATGGCGTGCTGTCGATTTCGGACACCGCGTACAAACCGGCCTACGGAACCGGAACGGGCTGGGACTACGCGACAGGCATCGGGTCGATCAATGCCTACAACCTGGTGAATGCGTGGCCATGATAAGTCAGCCCGCGCCCGCCCGTTGGAGTGACTGCAGTTGATCGCGGGGGGCCTCTCCCGACAAAGCGCCGTTCGACAAGTCAATCCGCATGGATTGAATTATTTCAGTTCTGCCAGGCAGGTCCGCGGTATTCCATCGATCGAGCTGTCTTCAGCGCAACATCGCGGCCGAAGTAGAGTTGGACGATGTGAAGCGCCAACTCGAAGCCCGATGTTTCTCCGCCGGCGGTGAAGAGTAGCGGCGCGCTCCGCACGTAAGCTTTATCACCCAGAAATTTCACTTTGGGATATCGCTTGCTGAAATCCTCAATATAGTTGTGATGGCTCGTCGCCACCTTGCCGTCAAGCAATCCGGCGAACGCCAACACTTCAACGCCCGTGCAGACCGACATGACAACCTTTTGATTGACGCTCATGCGGCGTAGATAAGAAAGATAGGCATCCTTGTTATGGATAGACTGGGCGCCCACAACCACAATGTCTGCATCGGGGGCGTCGTCAAACGTATAGTTGGGCGTCACTTGCAGGCCGCCATAGGCTGTTACCGGCTTTTTTGAGTCAGCCACCGTGAACGTTTCGAACGGGTATGCTCCGTTGTCGCCATAGGGCGGAAGCTGGGCTTGCAGAAACGTCTGCATGGGCCCTGCCATGTCGATCAGATTGAACGGATTCGACACGACAAATGCAACGCGTATCTTCCGCCCTTTGGGAGGTACCAGCGGCGAATCCGGCACTGCAAAAAACACTTCGGAAGAGCTGCCGGCCGGCAGCCGGGGATCCGCAGCGAGCGCGGAACCGGCATTTGCGACGAACATTAGGGCAAGCAGTCCGGCAAATACTGGCTTTCTGATCATGATAACCCTCGGAGCGCGGAAGGATCGAAGCACACGGTACTTGCAGCGTTGTAACGTTGCTGCACCGAGCACGCCCATTGGTGGTATATGATTCACCGGCCAATAAATCGACGATCATCCGACAATTCCGGACGCCGGAGTCACAAATCCGTGGAGTTTGGCGGTCAATTTCGCAGTCTCAAGCACCGAAGGTTGAGATGATTTGGTCCCGCATTCCCGAATGACATTGAAGCAGCAAGGGCGCACACGTCGATTCTATTGCGCGGTTTTGTGGGGACCATATTTCTATATTTCCATGGTACCAAACATGCGAATTTGTCATCACTCAACTCCGCAGGGATGATCCGCTATTCAGCGCAGCACCGATGCAGTAACCTCGCAGGACGTCCGGCGCGTTAAAACTCCAGCGCAGTTCCCGGGACGTAGGAGATGAGCCCGAAAGGAAAAATTGGTGCCGGACCGCGCAAACAGTCTTGGCCGCCGCCATTTCGTTGCGGTTTCTTCAGCTGCCGTCTTTCTTCTGAACAGCCGTGCGGTATTCGGCGCCGCTGCAAGTTCGACCTCCGGACTTGAACTCATTGCGGCGACCGCGGAAAAAGCCGGCTTCAACGGGAGTGTCTTCATCGCCAACCGTGGAAATGCGTTGATGGACGGTGCATATGGCTGGACGAGCCCGGCACGACAGGAACGCGTCAATAAAGGCACCCTTTTCAATATCGCGTCGGTAACCAAGGCGTTCACGGCTACCGCCGTTCTCAAGCTTGCCGAACGCAACAAGCTTCGCCTCACGACAACTCTGGTCGATATATTCCCCGATGTGCCTGCGGATAAGCGCGGCATCTCGATCGAGGAGCTGCTCACGCATACCTCCGGTTTGCCCAAAGGTTACGCTGCGAATGGTTGCCGCACGCGTGACGCTGCAGTGAAGGCGATATTTGCACTTCCCCTCGCCAACGCACCGGGGGCGCATTTCGAGTACACCGATGACGGCTATGCGTTGCTCGCAGCAATTGTTGAAAATGCCGGCGGCGAAACTTACAACGATTTCGTTCGAAACATCATATTCCGGAGCGCAGGAATGCGCGAAACGAAATTCTGGAATGAAGTCGATGATCGAAAGGACAAGAATGTCGCCAGGATTGTGACGCTTCCGATAGAGGAGCGCTACCGCGGCATGAACTGGGGGTATATCGGTTCAGGCGGGATCTGGTCCACTGCCGAAGACCTTGCGCGATTTTTCTATGCGCTTCGGGCCGGATTGATCCTCGATCCGGGGTTTGTCGACGAAATGATGAAGCCGCGCGTCAAGGTGAGCGTCGGCGCGGCCGGCTTTGGATGGTATGTGGGGGAAAGTTCAGCCGGAACGCCTTTAATCTTTGCGCGCGGCAACGAAGACTGGGGGCACAGCGCGCTGATTTTTTGGTATCCGGATCGTTCGATCCTCATGACGATCGTAACAAACTCCGGCTTCCAAGACGACACCCCAATTAGCCGTGTTCTGGCGGGCAAGTTGGAAAGTGCGCTGTTGGCGTTGCCGACGTAGTGAGCGGCTTATGGCTCGAAAGGGGAATCGGTACCTCTACGTCTGCGTTTGCGCGTGGGGAAATTCGAGTTGATGCCAGGCACTCCCTTGAAGGACTGCCTGAAGAGACTCGGGCCAATGCCGAATTGACGTTCGAACGCCCGCCGGAAGCTGTCCTCGCTGCGAAAGCCCAGGCGCGCGGCTATACGATCCAATGAAGCCGTTCCCTCGACCAGGAATATCTTCGCCATATCGAGCCTGATATTTCCGACATAGGCTGCCGGAGAGGTTTTGTACGCCTCCCGAAATCTGCGCGAAAACTGTCGCGTACTCAGCGATACCCGAGCAGCCAGCGTCGTAAGGTTCAGATCTTCGGCAAGATGGGCATTTATCCAGGCTTCGAGATCTGCAAACGCTCCCACTGCACGGGTTTGAAACCGCAGAGGCTCCGAGAATTGGGATTGGCCCCCGGTCCGCTTGAGATAGACAAGCATATTCCGGGCGACATCCAGCGCGACGCGCGGGCCGTAGTCCTCCTGAATCAACGCAAGTGCCAGGTCCACGCCGGCGAGCAAACCTCCGGAAGTGAAGAACTTGCCGTCCTGAACGAATATCGCGTCAGGCTCAACCACAAGATGGGGGAATTTCTGCGCAACATCGCCGGTGAATTTCCAGTGCGTGGTGACGCGGCGGCCATTCAGCAGCCCGGAAGCGGCCAATCCATATATACCTGTGCAAACCGAAGCGACGCGTCGGAATGAGTTCGCGTTTCTGGCCAGCCAGGAGGCGACCGCTTGCTGCGTCGCCTGGTTGCGCAGTCCCTCTCCGCCGGGCACCAAAACCGTGTCGCCCCTGCAATCATCTTCAATGGTGCCGTGCGGCTGAACATATATGCCGGATTCCGTGACGATCGGAGCCATCGTCAGCCCCACAATCCTGGTCGAGTAGCCGCGCTTTCCTTTCGCGTCCAAAGCTTTGGCAAAGGTCTCGAGCGGCCCGAAAAGGTCG
>JBEKLK010000137.1:0-8559 GCA_050010235.1 Rhizomicrobium sp. | reverse complement strand
AGGCGGGCGAATACGGCATCCGGATCGAGAACCTGATCGTCGTGTCGGACTACGAAGAAGTGAAAGGCGGCGACCGCAAGATGATGCGCTTCGAGACGATCACGCTGGCGCCCATCGACATCGAGCTCGTCGAGCCCAGGCTGCTCACGGCCGAGGAACGCGACTGGTTCAACGCTTATCACGCGCGCGTGCGCGAAGTGTTGTCGCCGCAGGTCGATGCCGAAACGCGCGCATGGCTCGAACATGCGACGCGGGCGGTGTGAGCGGAGAGACCCCTCACCCTGACCCTCTCCCCCTGCGGGGGAGAGGGGAAAGAAGGAAATGCAGCGCGTCATTCCCCTCGCCCCCGCAGGGGGAGAGGGTATGCAGCGCACAGGATATGAAGTTCGGAAAATGTGGGTGAGGGGGACGTCCCCACCGCCGCTCACATTTTGAAATAACGAAAGAGACTAATGAAACGCGACACGTCCTTTCCCGAAGGCCAGGTGCATCGGCTCACCCTGGAAAGCAGGCTGCTCAAAGGCAATCTGCTGCAGGATTCCACGACGCGGATTATCGACGTCTATGTTCCCGCAGGGCATAAGCCCGACGGCTTGCCGCTGCTGGTCGATCTTGTGGGCTTCACCGCCGGCGGACCGGCGCACACCAATTGGAAGAACTTCGCCGAGAACATGCCGGAGCGGCTCGACCGCCTGATCGGCAGTGGCGCGATGCCGCCTTGCGTCGTGGCGTTTCCCGATTGCTTCACCAAGCTCGGCGGCAATCAATATATCAACAGCGCGGCAATGGGCCCCTGGGCCGATGTCCTGCTCAAGGAAGCGGTGCCGCTTGTGGAGGAGAAATTCCATTGCGGCGGCGCGGGCAAGCGCGGCGTGTTCGGCAAGAGTTCGGGCGGTTACGGCGCCATGGTGCATTCGCTGCTCTATCCCGATTTCTGGAGCGCGTCGGCTTCGCATTCCGGCGATGTGGGATTCGAATTCCTCTTTGCGGCCGAATTTCCGCGCCTGCTGCGCGCGCTGGCGAAACAAGGCGGTTCGATTCCCAAATGGATCGACGCGTTCTGGGCCGCGCCCAAGCCCAAGGACAGCGAGATCCACGATCTGATGACCCTGGCAATGTGCGCGACCTACGATCCCGATCCGTCGGCGCCTTACGGCATCCGGCTGCCGGTCGACCCGGAGACCTGCGTGCGCATCCCCGAACGCTGGAAGAATTTCATTGCCTGGGATCCGCTCACGCTTGTCGAGTCGCATGGTTCGGGATTGAAAAAATTGAAAGCCGTCTATGTCGATTGTGGCGATATCGATCAGTACAATCTCGTCTATGGCTCGCGGCTTTATCATCGTGCACTGGAACGGCTTGGCGTGCCGCACATTTACGAAGAGTTCGCCGACGACCACACGGCGGTGGATTACCGGATGGATCGCAGCCTGCCGATCCTGGCCAAGGCGTTGAGCGGTTAGAGGGTTTGCATGAGGTAAGTGAAATTTTTCCACCCTCCCCTTGAGGGAGGGTCGAAAGCCTTCTTTGAGCGTCAGCGAAAAGAAGATTTCGGGGAGGGGTATCGTCGCAGCGGCACCCCTCCCCGAAAAATTCTTCGAATTTTTCGACCCGCCCTCAAGGGGCGGGTGGAATTGCTCTATAATGTTCAAAGAATAGGACGGCTCCTAAGACGGGTCACAAATATGAAGATCTTGCGCAATCTGAGTACGTTTATTCTTCTCGCCGCACTCTCGGCCTGCACGGTCTGGCCGACGGGTGAGGACCCTTACAGCCTCAATGCACGCCGCGACGCCAATCGCGTGGTCGAAGCCATCCAGACCTATCGTCAGCAGACGGGCACGTTCCCGCCCAGCCTGGGCGCGCTGGTGCCGACCTATCTGCCGTCGCTGCCCGACGGTCCCACGCTGCAATACAACGCCGGGGATGGTTCGCTCGCCTATCACTACATCCCGTCATGGCCGCAATTGCAGTGGACCTGGTGCAGCTCCGTCGGCAACACGACCAATTGGCGCTGCACAAAGAAGATGACTTAGGCGCCAACGCCGGACAATTCATCCCGCGCGGCTGCCGTCCGGGACAGGGGTTTCCGGCGTCGCCAGCACCGGCACGATTCCGTCCGCATAGCCGATATCGAACAGCATTCCCTCCGACAGAACGCCGGCCATCTTGCGCGGCTTGAGATTGACGACGAACAGCGCCTGCCGCCCTTCGATCTCGCGCGGATTGGCGCGCTCCTGTTTCATCCCGGTCAGGATGGTCCGCTCGTGGTCTCCGAACGACACACGCAGCGCCACGAGCTTGTCCGATCCGGCGACATCGGAAACCGACAAGATCGTGCCGACGCGCACGTCGATCTGATCAAGCAGCTCCGGCGTTATGATCGGCTTGATCGTGGCAGGCGTCATGACGTTTCCCCCGAAATATTCACGCGCCTTCGATCAATTTCAGCCAGGCATCTTCGTCGATCACTTTGACGCCGTGTTTCTCGGCCTCGGCAAGCTTGGAGCCTGCGCCCGGCCCGGCAACCACCAGATCGGTCTTCTTCGACACGGAACTGGCAACCTTCGCACCCAGGGATTCGGCACGCGCCTTGGCTTCCGGACGCGTCATCTTCTCCAGGCTTCCGGTGAAGACAATGGTCTGGCCCGCCACCGGCGATCCCGAAATCCTGGGGGCGGCGACGCGCTGGACCTTCACCTCTTTCAACAAATGCTCGAGTGCGCGCCGATTGTGCTTCTCGTCGAAGAAATCCTTGATTGCTTCGGCCACGGTTTCGCCCACGCCTTCGATGGCGTCCAGCTCTTCCACCGCATGTTCGCCTTCCATCGCGCTCACAAAGGCATCGATGGTCGAGAAATTGCGCGCCAGCAATTTGGCTGTCGTCTCGCCCACATGGCGGATACCCAGCGCATTGATGAAGCGGTCGAGCGCGATCGCACGACGCGCGTCGATCGAGGCGACGAGGTTTTCGACAACCTTGTCTTCCTTGTCGTCGTCGCGCCTGGATTTGACCGGCTCGCCTTTGCCTTCTTTGGCGCGCCGTTCCGCGCTCAGCGCGGCGCGATGCTCGCTGAGGATTTTCCCAAGGCGGGCGGGATTCTTCGTCAGCCGGAAAATATCCGCCGGTTCCTCGATCAGGCCTTTCTCATGGAGCAGCTCGATATAGGTGCCGCCCAGCCCTTCGATATCGAACGCATCGCGCGAAACGAAATGCTTGAGGCGCTCGACGGCCTGCGCCGGGCAGATCAGCCCGCCGGTGCAGCGGCGATCGACATCCACCTTGCCCGTCTTCTCGTCGATCTCGCGTACGGCATGGCTGCCGCAAGCGGGGCATTTGTCGGGAAATACATAAGGCTTGGCGCCGCGGGGACGCTTTTCGAGAATCACGCGCACGATCTGCGGGATCACGTCCCCTGCCCGCTGCACCACCACCGTATCGCCGATACGCACGTCCTTGCGCGCGATTTCGTCCTCGTTGTGAAGGGTCGCATTCTGCACCACCACCCCGCCGACGGTGACGGGCTTGAGCTTGGCGACCGGCGCAAGCTTGCCGGTCCGGCCGACCTGGATGTCGATGTCCTGCAGGATCGTATCCGCCTGCTCGGCGGCGAACTTGTGCGCGATGGCCCAGCGCGGAGACCGCGAGACAAACCCCAGCCGGTCCTGCAAATCGAGCCGATCGACCTTGTAGACGACGCCGTCGATGTCGTAGCCCAGAGTTGCGCGCTTCAATTCGATGTCGCGATAGAATGCGAGCACGTCTTCCACCGTGCGGCATTTCCGGATCAGGGGATTGACGTGAAATCCCCAGCCCTTGAATGCCTGCAGCATGCCCCATTGGGTATCGGCCGGCAGCGCGCTCGCCTCGCCCCAAGTATAGGCGAAGAAGTGCAGCGGCCGCGACGCAGTGATCGCGGGATCGAGCTGACGCACGGAGCCCGCAGCCGAATTGCGGGGATTGGCGAAGACGGGTTTGCCGTCCTTCTCCTGGCGCTTGTTCAGTGCCGCGAAATCGGCGTGGGTCATATATACTTCGCCGCGCACTTCCATGATCTTCGGCGCGCGTCCGTGCAGACGCAGCGGCACATCTTTCAGGGTGCGCAGATTGGGCGTGATGTCTTCGCCTTCGACGCCGTCGCCGCGCGTCGCGCCTTGCACGAACAGGCCGTCTTCGTAGCGCAGCGAGGCCGACAAGCCGTCGATCTTCGGTTCGGCTGTGATGACGAGTTCGTCACCCTCCTTGAGCCCGAGAAAACGGCGGACCCGCGCCACAAAATCGGCCACGTCCTCGTCGTGAAACGCATTGTCGAGCGACAGCATGGGCCGTGCATGAACCACCTTGGCGAATTTGGCGCTGGGCCTGGTCCCGACGCGATGGCTGGGGCTATCCGGCCGCGCGAGATCGGGGAAGCGCGCTTCGATGGCGGCATTGCGTCGACGCAGGACATCGTAATCCGCGTCCGAGACTTTCGGCGCATCGTCCTGGAAATAGGCGCGGTCATAACCGGCGATTTCTTCGGCAAGCGCCGCCAGTTCCCGCTTCGCTTCCGCCTGCGTCAGCTTTTCGACCGGCTTCGCGCTCAAGCCCTCTTCCTCACGGGTTTCTTGGGCACGGCGCCGTCAAGCAGCCGTCGCGCCGCGGCGCGCGCTTCTTCCGTGACGGCCGCCCCCGACAGCATGCGGGCGATCTCTTCGATCCGTTCGTCCTCGGCCAGCAATTCGACGCGCGTGCGATCAGCCTTGCGCGTGATGCGGAAATGACGTTCCGCGCGAGCGGCGACCTGCGGTGAATGGGTGACAAGAAGGATTTGAGTCGTTCGCGCGAGGCGCTGCAGTCTTTCGCCTACGGCATCTGCAACCGCACCGCCGACACCCCGGTCGACTTCGTCGAACACGAGAGCCGCCGGCGGGCTTGCACCCGCGAGCGCCACCTTGAAGGCGAGCGAAAACCGCGCCAGTTCGCCGCCCGATGCGATCTTCACCAGGGGTCCGAACGCAGCGCCCTCGATCGTCGCCACTTCGAAACTCACCCGCTCGAGGCCCGCCGCGCTTCCGTCATCGCCGGTTTCCTCGAACGCCACGCGAAAGCGGGCATGACCGAGCTTGAGCGGCGCAAGTTCGTTCGCGACGGTCTTCTCGAGCTTCTGCGCCGTGGCCTTGCGCGCGGCGGAGAGTTTGCGCGCCGATTGCAGATAGGCGGCGCGGGCCAACGCCACCTCGGCGTCCGCCGCCTTCAGCCTTTCGTCGCTCGATTCGATGGCGCCGAGCTTCGCTTCGAATTCTGCCAGCGCACGCGGCAGATCGTCGGTCTGGACACCGTATTTGCGCGCGGCGTCGCGCAGGGCGTGGAAACGTTCCTCGCGACGCTCCAACTCGCGCGGGTTGGCATCCAGCTGAGACAGCAACGCTTCGAGTTCGTGCCGCGCATCTTCCGCCAGTGTAAAAGCCTGCTCCAATGCCGCCTCTGCCCCCGCGACCCGCTTGCGCGCCTCCTCGTTCATGCGCGCGAGACGCTTGATTGCGGTGACAAGCGAAGCCTCCGCCCGCCGGTCGCCGGACAGCGATTCGACGGCCGCGGAAATGTCTTCGGCGATGCGGCCCGCATTCATCAGCAACGCGCGCTCTGCCGCGAGGCGCGCTTCCTCGCCGGGTTCCGCTCCCAGTTTCGAAAGCTCATCGACCGCATGGCGCAGATAATCGGCGTCGGCCGCGATTGCCTCGGCCGAACGCTTCAGCGCGGCGGCCTCGGTGCGCTTGCGATCGAGTTCCGCGAACCGTTCGCCCGTTTCGGCCGCAAGCGCCTCGTGACCGCCGAACGCGTCGAGCAGCCGGCGATGCGTGGCGGAATCAAACAGCCCGCGATCGTCGGCCTGCCCGTGTATTTCCACGATCAGCGACCCGAGGTCGCGCAACAGCGCCACCCCAACGGGTTCGTCGTTGACGAAGGCGCGTGTGCGGCCGTCGGATGCGATGGTGCGGCGAAGAATGATTTCGCTCGCCGCGGGCAGCCCGTTCTGCAAAATCAGCGCGCGCGCGGCGTGTTCCGGCGCGGGCTCGAAGATCGCGACGGACGAGCCCTGCTGCGCGCCGTTGCGCACGCTCGAACGTGCGCCGGCGCGGGCGCCCGCCGCCAGTCCCAGGGCATCCAGCAAGATCGATTTTCCCGCTCCCGTCTCGCCGGTGAGCACGTTCAGGCCGGACGCGAAATCGAGCGTGATGTCCTCGATGAGAACCAGATCGCGGACCTTGAGCGTCGCGAGCATCGCCGGCGTTCTAAAGCGGGTTGGAGAACGCCCTGCTGATCCAGGAACCCTTGTTCTCCTGGGGCGCCATGTTGTGGCTCTTCAGCAGGTCGTAGGAATCCTGATACCACGGACTGCCGGGATAGTTGGCGCCGAGCACCGCCGCGGCCGTCTGGGCTTCGTCATAGACGCCGAGCGCATAATACGCTTCGGTGAGGCGCTCCAGCGCTTCGGCGATCTGCGACGTCTTCTGATAGCGTTCGACGACGACCCTGAAACGGTTGATTGCGCCGATATATTCCCGGCGCACGAGATAATAGCGGCCCACCGCCATTTCCTTGCCGGCCAGATGGTCGATCGTCAGGTCGACCTTCAGGCTCGCGTCGCGCGCATATTCGGTGTTTGGAAAGCGTTGCACGACGTCCTGCAGCGCGGTGAGGGCTTGCTCGGTGTCGCTCTGGTCGCGGCCGATATCGACGATCTGCTCGTATAGCGACATCGCCTTGAGATAGAAGGCATAAGCCACTTCATGGCTGCCCGGATGGAGCTGGATGTATTCGTCTGCGGTGCTGATCGCGTCGGTATATTTGTTGGCCTGATAATAGCAGAAGGCCGACATCAGCATCGCGCGGCGCGCCCATGCCGAATAGGGGTGCTGGCGCTCGACTTCGTCGAACTGCTTGGCCGCCTGAAGCCAATTGTTGTTGTCGATCTGTTTCCAGGCGTCGTTGTAGATCTGCTCGACGGGCCGCTCCACATATTGGGCGTCCTTATCGTCGTCGCCTTTGTCGAACAGCGAGCAGCCGCTGAGCAGCGCCACGCCGAGCACGGCGGCCATGACAGCGGGACGAAACGCGCGCCCGACCCCCGGCCCCAACAACGCAACCGGCTTCCACATCTCTCTCAGGGACATATGTTCTTCCGCTTCCGGGAACGGGCCGCAATCCGCGGGCGCCCAACGCCGGCGCCCTTATGCCATCCCGCAGGAAGCGCGGTCCAGCCCCGTAGATGCCCGCCGACGCGCCTATTTCGGAGAAAACCCAATTGTTACGGGGGCTTGAGACAATACAACTATGGATTGAGCTGGAAGTGTCGTAAATAACCGGGCCGCCGGGTGATCCGGGGCACAACCACCGAGCGTAATACGCCTCGTGAGTACCCTCGCGGGAGTTGGGAATGGTCGCCAGCGCGCTGAAAAAGCCGGACGGTTCCGAGGTTGACCGCCATGTGGGCGAGCGAATCCGGCGCCGGCGTGCCGAGATGGGGCTGACCCAGGAGGATCTCGGGCGCGTTCTCGAGATTTCCTATCAACAGATCCAGAAATACGAGACCGGCGCCAACCGCATCAGCGCGGGTCGGCTGTTCGAGGTCGCCAGCGCGCTCAGCGCCGACGTCGCTTATTTTTTCGACGGCTATGCGGGAAGCAAACCTGCCTCGGCGCTGCCGCATGGCGGTCACAACCGGGCCGCGATCGAGCTTGTGCGAAATTTTCTCGAACTCAAGGACGAGACGCTGCGCAATGCCGTCACCACATTGCTCCGGGCGTTGCGCGATCAGCAGGAGAGAGGCGCCGCGGAGTGAAAATTCCACCCGCCCCTTGAGGGCGGGTCGAAATTGTCTTTGAGCGGCAGCGAAAAGATAATTTCGGGGCGGGGTGGCGTTGACGGAGCACCCCGCCCCGAAAAATTCTTCGCTTCGCTCAGATTTTTCGACCCGCCCTCAAGGGGCGGGTGGAAACAAATTGTGAAGCACAGCGATACAAGAAATTACAAGAACGCGGCCCACTCATAATTTGCCGGGTCGGCAAATACGGCGCGCAGCAGCGCGTTGTTGAGGGCATGGCCCGAGCGGCGTCCCTCGAAGCGGCCGATGATGGGCGCGCCGGCCAACGCCATGTCTCCCAGCGCATCGAGAATCTTGTGGCGCACGAATTCGTCGGGAAAGCGCATCAGTTTCGCGTTGACGACGGCGTCGCCTTCGATGGCGAGCGTATTTTCCAGCGACGCACCCCGCGCAAGCCCCATCTTGTTCAGCGAATCCAGTTCGTGCACGAAGCCAAAGGTGCGCGCCGGCGCGATGTCGCGGCGAAATCCGTCATTCGAAAACGCCCAAATCATGGTCTGACGGCCTATGACCGGCGAGGCAAACACGATCTCGAAATCGAAACTGAGTTCGGAAGCCGGGACGAGCGCCGCGCTCGCATCCCCGGCCTTGACTTCGACACGTTTGAGAATGCGCAGCCTGCGCGTCGAGCCGGCGACATCGCGCAGACCCGCACGCTCGATCAGCACGAGATAGCTGAGCGCATCGCCGT
>JBEKLK010000136.1:0-12491 GCA_050010235.1 Rhizomicrobium sp. | reverse complement strand
CGACGAAGAAGTCCCCGCCACCGCCCATCGCCCAGAAGAACACTGCCAGCGCAACACCGATGCACATCAGAAAAATGCCCGCCTGGATGGGGTTGCGGTAGCGGCGATAGTCGCGCCCGCCCGTTAGCAGTTCGGGTGGGATGGGCTGACCCTTCTCGGCAAGCTTTTCGAGCATCCGGTGATGGCTCGCCTGGGTTCGATAGGAGAAGAAGCTGCCTGCGACGACGATGACCGCAATGGCGACCCAGAAGACGATCACGACGCTCAATCCATGGCCAATTAACATGTTGTGCTCCATTTTGCGGCCGAACGCGGCCATTCCCATCTAGGATGCCGGGACCTCCCGGTTTGGATGCAAAAGTAACGAAATAAATGTACGCTCGGCCGGTAGGGCGAAATTGTCTTGCTTGGCCATGCGTAAGTGGGTGGGGGCATCTATGGATTGCGTTCCGGTTACGGCGGAACCCGGCAGAAATTCGATGCCGGACCTGAGGCGCGTCCTTGGAATGGGGGCGGTCGCGATCGGCTTCTGTTCACTCGCTTTGCCGGCCTGGGGCCAGGCCGATTCACCCGTCGAGACGGTCGTCGTCACAGGAGCCAAGCTGCCCGAACCGGTCGGCAATGCCGCTTTTTCCGTTGTCAGGCTCGATCAAACCGCGCTCAGCCAGTTCGACCAACTCGATACGTCGCTGGAGCAGGTGCCGGGGCTGTCGCTTTTCCGCCGTTCGACCAGCCTGAGTTCAAACCCGACGACCGAGGGCGTGTCGTTGCGCGCGATTGCGCCTTCGGGTGCGGGCCGTGCGCTGGTGTTGCTCGAGGGCGTGCCGATCAACGATCCCTTCGGCAATTGGGTGATCTGGAGCGCGATGCCTTACGAAGATATCGGCAGCGCCGAGATCGAACGTGGTGCGGGCTCGGGACCGTATGGCGCGGGCGCGTTGACAGGCACGATCCTGTTGAGCGAGCGCGATTTCGTCGACGGCGTTTCGCAGGCCGATGTCTCGGCGGGCAATCTCGGCACGTATCGCGCCGGCGCATCCGGCGGCACGGAAATCGGAAAGGTCGAACTGTTCGCGAGCGCCGATGGCGAACATTCGGACGGCTGGATTCCCGTTCTGCCATCGCAACGGGGCGCGGCGGACACGCACACAGGGCTCAACGACGGTGCGGCCACGCTGCGCGCGCAAACCCAATTTGACGATGTGATCGCAACCGCGCGGGTCGGCTATTACGACCAGTCGTTGGGCGCAGGCCTCGAAGGTGCCCAATCTGAGGCGCGCGGCGAAACGGCGAGCCTCACGCTCGCCCGTCCGGCTACATCCGGCAGCATCGGCTGGCGCGTGCAGGGTTGGACTATCGACAGCAACCTGTCGAACACGTCCGTCTCAGTGGCTCCGGGCCAAACGGGAACGACACCTGCCGACGATCAATATGCGATCCCGGCACTCGGTTACGGCTTCAATGCGGCTGCCCTGGGTTCGATGGGCGATTTCCGCTGGGAGGCCGGCGGCGATCTCCGCGACGATAGCGGCGAATCCCGCGAGGATTATTCTTATTCAACTTTGACCGGTCACCTCGTGGACGGCCGGCGCGCAGGCGGACAACTTTTGGTCGGCGGGCTCTATGCCGAAGGCGCCTACGACACGGGTGTGTGGCTAATCACGGCCGGCGTGCGCGCCGACTATTGGGCCGACAGCCAGGGCCATTTGGTGCAGACGACCCTTGCGACTGGCGCGGTGATTTCGGCGTTCGATTATCCGGGTCGCGACGGGCTTGTGCCGACGGCGCGCGTCGGCGCACGCTACAATTTCTCCGGCGATCAATATCTGCGGGTGGCGGCCTATTCGGGTTTTCGCCCCGTGTCGCTGAACGAACTATACCGGCCGTATCGCGTTGGAAATGTCTCGATCATGGCGAATGCCGGGCTGGTGCCTGAAGAACTGTACGGCGTTGAAGCAGGATGGGGCGGCGTGCTCGGTGCATTCTCCTGGGATGCCACCGGCTTTGTGAACCAGCTTCACAATGCGGTCGAGAATGTGACAACGCTCACGACGCCGACGCTGACGACGCAGAAGCGCACTAATGTGGGCGATATCAATGCCCTTGGCGTGGAAGCCGATGCAGCTGAAAAGCTCTCCGACACGCTCTCATTGCGTGCCGCGCTATCGCTGACGGATGCTCGTGTCGATCCGAACGCCGCTGTGCTCGCCATCTATCCGTTGCTCCAGGGCAAGCGTCCGGCTGAAGCGCCGACCACGACTATCACCGCGGGCGCATTCTGGCAGCCGCTCGAAAAGCTGACCCTGGATGCGCAAATGCACTGGGACAGCGCGCGATTTGAAGACGACCTCAACACGCTGAAGCTGGGATCCGCCTTCGTGCTCGATCTGCGCGCCGAATATGAACTACGCGATCGCATCTCGGTCTTTGTGGCGGTCGACAATGCGGCGAACGCCAACATCGCCACGGCCGACACAACCGGCGTCGTCAATTACGGCGAGCCGCGCATCTACGAGATCGGATTGAAATACGCGCAGTGACGCGTTTCACGCCCGCGTCAAGCGGAACTGGCCCACATCGATGGCGCCGGCGCGGAAGCCGCCTTCGCAGGATGCGAGATAATAGTCCCACATCCGCCGGAAACGCTCGTCGAAGCCCATAAGAGCGATGCTGGGCCAACGTGCGTCGA
This sequence comes from Rhizomicrobium sp., assembly GCA_050010235.1. Taxonomy (GTDB): domain Bacteria; phylum Pseudomonadota; class Alphaproteobacteria; order Micropepsales; family Micropepsaceae; genus Rhizomicrobium. The sequence goes on along the minus strand of JBEKLK010000136.1, from coordinate 9,802 downwards.
ACGCCTCGCGCCAGCGCCGCAACGTTTCGGCATAAGAAAGCGCGAAGGTCCGCACTGTCTCGAAGCCCAGGCCCTGGCGGGTCGCGACGGTCTTGAGCGCCGAGGGCGACGGGAGCATGCCGCCCGGAAAGATGTAGAGCTGGATGAAGTCCGGACCCTGGCGGTAGAGTTCGAAATCGGCATCGGCAATAGTGATGATCTGCAGCCCCGCCACGCCGCCCGGCTTCAAGCGGTCGCGCACGACGTCGAAATAGCAGGGCCAGTTCTCTTCGCCCACCGCTTCGAACATCTCGATCGATGCAATGCGGTCGAATTGGCCTTCGACATCGCGATAGTCCTGAAGCCTGATGTCGATCCTGTCGGCGAGACCGGCACGGCTCACCTCGCTCGTCGCATAGGCGTATTGTTCCGTGGAAAGCGTGATGCCCGTGACGTGACAGCCGAATTCGCGCGCCGCGAACATCGCAAAGCCACCCCAGCCGCAACCGATCTCAAGCACGCGATGTCCGGGCTTCAGCTCGAGCGTCTCGGCCAAGCGGCGCCATTTGGCGCGCTGCGCGTCTTCCAGACTCATATCCTTGTTTTCGAACAGGGCCGACGAATAGGTCATCGTCGGATCGAGCCATTCCGAATAGAAGGAATTTCCCAGATCGTAGTGTGCTGCGATGTTGCGCCGGCTCCCTTTGCGCGTATTGGCGCGCGCCTTGTGACGCAGAATGCGGGGCAGGCGCAGCAACGACAGGCCGCGCAGGCCGCCCATCATCCGGTCCATGTTGCGCGCGCCGAATTCGAACACCGATGCAAGATCGGGACTTGTCCAATCTCCGTCGAGATAGGACTCGGCCAGGCCGACGGCGCCGCCGAGAACCATGCGGCGCAGCGTGCGCGCACGGGCCACGTTGAGTACGGCGCGGGCGCCCGTTTTGGCGGCGTGTATGGTGCGTTCGGCGCCGTTGGCGAAGCACAATACGAGCTCGCCTTCGCCGATCTCGCTGACTGCTCTCAGCATCGCCCGGCCCCAGAACGGCGGCGAAACGGAATTCGCCACGACAGGCAATTGGCGCGAAATATCGTCGACCATGGCTCCCTCACGGCCTCGCAATGGATACCAGTCTATCATGAACTCGAAGGCTCTGCAGCTTCAAGCGGCGGCATCGCCCAGACGCAGGCCCCGGGCTGGTGCTCGCACGATGCGCCCGGATTCGTCGGCGACGCGCCAGGGACGCCAGGGACGGCGGGCGCCGCCCGCGTCCTCCGCTGCAGCAAGCCCGGCCTGCAACGCATCTTCGTGGAAGCCGGAACCGAAATAGCTGCCGCAATACCAGGTGCGGTTTGCGCCCTGGAGCCGCCACAACCGGCCTTGCGCCGCCAGCGCCGTGGCGTCGAACACCGGATGGGCGCAATCGTAGACGCCATGGGTCGCGTCTTCGCGCGGCATCGTTCGCGGATTCAAGGTCACGAACAAAGGCGTGCGCCGGTCGAGCCCTTGCAGCGCATTCATCCAATAGGTGACGCAGAGATCCGTGTTGGCCGACGCGTCGCTGCGGCCGAGATAGTTCCAGCTCGCCCAGGCTTGTCGGCGCTTGGGCATCAAGGCGGCATCCTCATGCAGCACCACGAGATTGGAGCGGTAGCGAAAACTTCCCAGCAGCGCCCGCTCTTCGTCCGAAGCGCGATCGAGCATCGCAAGCGCCCGGTCGGCGGGGGCGGCCACGATCACACCGTCATGCCGGCTGCGATTTCCCCGATTGTCGACAATCGTCACGCCGTCCGGATCGCGCAGGATCGCCGCCACGCCTGCACCGGTGCGGATATTGTCGGTATAGGAAGCCGTCAGGCGACGCACATATTCCTGGGAGCCGCCCGCAACGGTGCGCCATTGCGGCCGTCCCGTCAGTTTGAGCAGTCCATGATTTGCGAAGAAGCGCGCGAACGCGGCCGCGGGATAGGCCGTCATGTCTTCGATCGACGACGACCAGATCGCCGCGCCCATCGGCAGCAGGTGAAGCCGTGCAAAGGCTTCGGAATAATTCCGGGCGCGCAGATATTCGCCGAGGCTCATCTGGCGAGCGGAAGGCTCGGAAAGAAGTTCGTGTGCCTCGCGGTAGAAGCGAACGGTATCACGCAACATGCGCCAATAGTCCCGCCGCAGCAGGGCCGAGGGTTGCGCGACCAGGCCCGCGAGCGGTCGATATTCTGGATGGATAGCAACACGAATCTCCCGACACAGCCACTGGGGTCCAATACGGCCCCAGGCCCCGGATGGATCAGGTATTGGCAAGTGATCCGGACGCAGCCGCGTCGCGTAAATCCCGTTATGATGGCGTATGCGTCGCAAGCAGAACCCCGGCTCCATATCAGCCCCTCCCAGCCGGGCGGAGGCATCGCGGCCATACGTCATCGATTTTCCGGACCGCGGCCCATGACCAGGATGGATGCGCCGCCGCCCGCCCGGCTGAACGATCTCGTGGTGTTGATCGCGCTCCACCGTGACAGGAGAGCGTTCGAATTGCTCTTTACCCATTTTGCTCCACGTATCAAAGGCTATCTCGTTCGCCTGGGGACCACTGGCGCATTGGCGGAAGACCTGGCACAGGAAACGATGCTTGCCGTCTGGCGGAAGGCCGCATTGTTCGATCCGGCGCGAGCTTCGGCTTCGACCTGGATATTCACGGTTGCCCGCAATTTGCGCATCGATTCCCTCAGGCGCGAGCGTCGCCCCGATTTCGATCCGAACGATCCAGCACTTGTTCCCGGTGAAGAGCCGGCCGCCGACGCCCGAATGATGCGTGACGACGACGATGTGAGTCTGCGCGCGGCCTTGGCAAAACTTTCGCCCGAACAGGCCGAAATCGTGCAGATGTCGTTCTTCGCCGACAAACCGCACAGCGTCATTGCCGCCGAACTGGGCCTGCCGTTGGGCACCGTGAAGTCGCGGCTGAGGCTCGCCATGGTGCATATCCGTGCCGCGTTGGGGGTCGCGCCATGACGATCCGTTATCATCCCGCAGACGAGTTGCTGCTGGCCCATGCCTCGGGTGCGGCGAACGAGGCGTTGTCGTTGGTCGTGGGTACGCATCTGGCTTTGTGCCCGGAATGCCGCGGCAAGGTGGCATCGATGGAGCAGATCGGGGGCGCGTTGTTGGCCGATGTCGCGCCGGTGGAGATGTCCGCGGCGTCATTGCCGTCGGTGATGGCGCGGCTGGATGACGTTGCGGAAGACACGGCCCCGAGAGCGGCCGACCTCTCGCCGCCGCTGATCGCGCCCGAGCCGTTGCGTTCCTATATCCATGGCGACATGGATCGCGTGCGCTGGATTCCGGTCGGGCCCGGGGTGTCGTATCGGCCGTTGATCGTGCGGGGAGCCGAACGGGTGCAGCTGATCCGCACCGCGCCGGGTGCCGGCGTGGGCACGCACACCCATCGAGGAGAGGAATTGACGCTGGTGCTGACGGGCGGGTTCACCGACGTCACCGGCAGCTATCGCCGCGGCGATCTCCAGACCACGACGCCGGAGATCGTCCATCGTCCGGTCACCGACGACGACGGTTATTGCATCACGCTTGCCATGACGGATGCGCGGCTCAAATTCGCCAATCCTGTCGTCGGGCTCCTGGGCAGGCTGTTCGGGTTCTGAGGCGAAACGACTCTAATCGTCGCCGTTCGTCTGTTGGCCACCGTCTTGTTGGTGATTGCGCGGCGCACTGAGCGCCGCCTTGCAGGCATCGCCAAGCTGCGCGAGATTGTCCTTCAGGCAGCGAAATTTGCGCGGCGCGTTGGCGCAGAACTTCTGAAGCTCGTCGGCGCATATGCGCCCGATGCCGCGCCCATGCCCGTTGCCCATGTTACCGGAGGCATTGACGGCCTGCTTGCAGGCGTCGCCGAGCTTGTCTTCGTTGTCGCGCAGGCACCGGCGTTTGTGCTGATCGTCCGCGCAATATTTCTGAATCTCGTCGGCGCAGACGCGCCGGATGCCCGGCCCATTCTCTGCCGTGCCGGCATTTTCTTCGGTATTCGAATTTGCGTTGTTGTGTTGCGCATCCTGATGTCGGGGACTGCAGGACATCGCCAGGAGCGTGATGGAAACGGCTACGAGGAGCTTGTTCGCGGGCAGCATCTCATCTCTTTCTGTTGGTGACCGAACCTAACCGAAATACGCCGCGCCCGCCGCGACGATACAGCAATCGATCTTCGGCCGCCAGCAGAAGGCTCCGACCCGCGATTTCGCATATTTCGGTTTCGAGCCGCGGTTCCGGCGCGGCCGCTGCGGTTTACGGGCCGTCGACCTTGTAGCCGGCGGCGCGCAGAAGGTTCGGTACGCCCGTCTTCCCCACCAGATGGCCGGCGCCCACGGTGATGAAATAGGTGTGGCGCTCGTTCAGCATGGCGGTGATCTGCGGTATCCAGTTCCGGTTGCGATCTTCAAGCAGCGCTTTTCTGTCCGCGGGCGACATCTCCTGATTATCCGGACCAAAGCCGGCCAGGGCCTTCATGTCGCCCTTGGCCCAGGCCGTCAGCACATCGTCAATGTTGGCCCCGTGTTCGGAGAGGATCTTCTTGAATGTGATGCGGAGCGCCGCAAGCTCGTCCTTCAAATTGCCGTTTCCCATCAGCAGACGGAATTGTTGCTGATACGTCTCGAATGCGCGGAAATGGGTTCCCTTGCGCGCCTCCACCATCGCGTAAATCTTGTTGTCCACGCCTTCCGCAGAAACAAAACGGGGATCGCCGTTCGCCGCACCCTCAAGGTCCATTGCCGCAAGCCATGGCCGCATATAGACGACGTAAGTCGGATCGGCGTGTGTCGACATGATCACCTGGCGGAAGTCGTCCCGCATTTCCTCGTCGAAAAGCGAAATCAATGATGTGCTCAGGGGCAATACGGCATTCTCGCGAATGTCGGCCAATGCGCGTTCCTTTGTGTCCTTGTCCATGGGCACTTCGAACACGAATGTGTCGGCGCGTTTCACGGCCTCCAGGATCTGGGCTGTCTGCCAGTTCACGTTCTTCGGAAGCATGTGAATGGAGCCGAGCAGATAGGCCGTGCCCTTGGGGCCATGGACCGTCCACAGGGCCGGCGTGGCGGCAACGGTGTTCGGCTGGCCGGCCGCGACGGCCGGCGTCGCAAGGAGTGCCACGAAAAGGCCTAGTCCGATTCCAAAGAGCGCGCGCCGCATCCCGTAAGCTCCAAGCCGACGGGATTGAATATGGCGGGTCACCGGTAAAAAACGCGCTAAACCATCGAGTAATATTCTAACGGATGACACGGGCGCCGCTTCCCGTCCTATGCTGGCCCGGGATGGCAGCAGGAGACGGCACATGGAACTCGTGAAACTCGGCTCGACCGGCCTCAAGGTCTCGCGCATCTGCCTGGGCGCCATGACCTATGGCAGTTCCAAATGGCGCGACTGGGTTCTGGACGAAGAGGCGAGCCGCCCCTTCATCAAGCAGGCGCTGGAGGGTGGGATCAATTTCTTCGATACGGCCGACATCTATTCGATGGGCGCGAGCGAAGAAGTGCTGGGCCGCGCGCTCAGGGATTTCGGCCCGCCGCGCGAGCGGCTGGTGGTGGCGACCAAGGTGTTCAGCCCGATGGGCCCCACTCCTAATGAAGGCGGCCTTTCACGCAAACACATCATGCATGCGATCGATGCAAGCCTGAAACGACTGGCGATGGAGTATGTCGATCTCTATCAGATCCACCGCTTCGATCGAACGACGCCCATCGAAGAGACGATTTCGGCGCTGCACGACGTGGTGAAAGCGGGCAAGGCGCTCTATATCGGGGCCTCGTCGATGTATGCATGGCAATTCTCGAAATATCTCCACGTCGCCGAGGCCATGGGCAAGACGCGGTTCGTCTCTATGCAGAACCATTACAACCTCGTCTATCGGGAAGAGGAACGCGAGATGATACCGCTCTGCCGCGAGGAAGGCGTGGGCGTGATTCCCTGGAGTCCGCTGGCGCGCGGGTTTCTCGCGGGCAATCGCCGCAGGCAGGATCGCGGCGAAACGGCGCGCGCCAAGAGCGACGAATTCGCCCATGCCATGTATTACCAGGACAGCGATTTCGACGTGGTCGAGCGCGTCGGCGAAATCGCGCACAAGCGGGGCGTATCGAACGCGCAGGTGGCGCTCGCCTGGTTGCTGCATCGTCCGGGTGTGACGGCCCCGATCGTGGGCGCATCGAAACCGCATCATTTGAGCGATGCGATCGCGGCGGCTTCGCTCAAGTTGGACGAGGCGGAAATGAAATCGCTCAGCGAGCCCTACAAACCCCATCGCGTGTTGGGACACAGCTGAGGCGAACGAGGCCTTACGACGCGACGCGCAACACGTGTTGGGAGACGGGGAATTCGACCGTTACGGTTGTTCCCACGCCTTCCTCGCTTTCGATCCGCATGGTGCCGCCATGCTTTTGCGCGAGAGCCTGAACGAGAGCAAGTCCCAGTCCGCTGCCGCCCTTGGCAAGCAGCGGATCCACGCACACCTGTTCGAACGGCCTGCCGAGGCGCGGAATCTGGTCAGCCGGAATCCCCAGGCCGTCGTCGCGCACGGCAAGAGCCAGATGGCCGGCGCGGGACGAGGTCTCGACGGAAATGCGCCCGCCCGCAGGCGTGAATTTGATCGCATTGGAGAGCAGGTTCAGCAATATCTGCTTGACGGCGCGCCGGTCGGCGGTCAGTGACGAAGCTTGCGATCCGAGTTTGACCTTCATATCCAGGCCGGCTTCGCGGGCGCGCATGTCGAGAAGGTCGGTACATTCGCGAATTGCATTGCCAAGGTCGATGTGTTCGGGGTGCAACTCAAGCTTCCCGCTTTCGATTTTTGCGGTGTCCAGAATATCCGTGATCAGTTCGAGCAAATGCTGGCCGGAGTTGCAGATTGTCGCGGCATATTCGCGATAACGGTCGTGACCCAAAGCGCCGAACGCTTCCGTGCGCATCAAATCGGCGAACCCCATGATCGCATTGAGCGGGGTTCGAAGTTCGTGGCTCATATTGGCGAGGAACAGCGATTTGGCGCGGCTCGCGGCTTCGGCGCGTTCCTGCGCCGCACGCATTTTCAGTTCCTGTTCGCGGCGTTCCGTAACGTCGCGGCCCACGCTGATCTCGCACAGGAATTCTCCGGTTGCGTCGTCGTAAATCGCGCGGGTCCGCGTCTCGATCCAGACATAGTGGCCGTCCGCGTGCCGGTTGCGATAGGTGGCCGACCGGATTTCTCCCGGCAGCGGCCGCCCGCGCACTTTCGTGGCTTCGGCGACGTCGGCGGGGTGGACGAGCTCCAGGTATCGTCCGTCTTCCAGTTCCTCGGGATTTCGCTTGAGAATGCGGTCGAGGGCATTGGATGCGAAAACAATCCGTCCGTTCTCATGCAGCAAAATGATATCGGAGGCCTCTTCGGCGATCGTACGGTACGCCCTCTGCGCATTTTCGCGTTCGGCTTCCGCGATGACCTGCCGCGTCACGTCGTGACAGACGCCGATCACCGATACGACGCGACCATCCGGCCCAATTTCGACCTCGCCATGCGTGTCGACGATCGGGGCCGCGACGTTCGGGTCTTTGGAACGGCTGCGATATTGAAACGGCGAGCGCGTCTTGATCGCATGACCGATCTTCTCAAGGATCATGCGCGCGTCTTCGTCCTGGATCTGTGCGAGCAGCCAGTTGTTGTCGGCGCGCTCGCTCGGATCGACGCCCAGCAAGCGATACATGCCCGGCGACCAGGTGACGTGATTGTCGGCGAGACGCAGGCGCCAATAGCCGAAGCGCGCGGCGCGTTCGGCAAGCGCGAATTGTACACCCTCGCTGCGGAGCGCTTCGGCCAGCGAAGCTTCCGCCGTCTCCGGGTCGTGCTGCGTCATCACACCTTGGCTCCCCGCCAATAGGGCTGTGCGGCGCTGACAGGATACGGCTTGGCCGTTAAACAACGCTTGCAGCCGGGTCAGGAGAATTCATGTTGCGGCGCAGCATTCCCGCACATGGCGGGAACGCTGTATTCCGGGCGCGGCTGCAAGCCTGAGCCGGTTAGTTGCCGGCCGGCGGGACGGGGGTTGTTGAAGCCGGTGCGGCTGAATCGGGCGGTGTCGCGACGGGAGCCGTGACGACCGGGATCGGCTGCGTGACATCTTTCGGCTGCTCGGTCCAACCCCCACCCATGGCCTTGTAGAGGCCGACGATCGCCTGCTCGTGCGCCAGTTGGGCCTGAGCCCGCGTCTGCTCCGCGGTGAACAGAGTTTGCTGTGTTTGCAAGACGGTCAGCAGGTCGACGATACCTTCGCGATATTGCAGCTCGGCGATGCGGAACGCCTCGGTGCTGTCTTTGACTTCGCGGGTCAACGCTTCTTCCTCGCCGGAATAGTTCGAAACCTGGCTGAGCCCTGTTTCCACATCCGAGAAAGCCTGAATGACCGTGCCGCGATACGTCGCGATCAGTCCCTTCTGTTCCGCTTTGGCGAGGTCGCTTTCGCCGAACAACTTCCCGCCGTCGAACAACGTCTGCAAGAGACTGGCGCCGATGCCCCAGCCGAAGCTCGATCCCGTGAACAGCGTGCCCAGCGCGAGGCTCGACAGACCGCCGGAACCGGTGAGCGAGATGGCCGGGAAAAATGCGGCGCGCGCAGCGTCGACATTGGCGTGTGCGCTCGCGAGATTGGCTTCGGCCATCGCGACGTCGGGACGGCGCTCCAACAGCGAGGAAGGGAGCCCCGGAGCAACGACCGGCGACTTGATACCGTCAAGAGTTTGGGCCTTGACGTCGAAGCCTTCCGGCGGCCGTCCCAGGAGAATGGCAAGCGCAAACAGCGCCTCGTGTTCCTGTTCCTTGAGCACGGGAATTGTCGCTTCGACGCCATCGACCAGCGCTTCCTGCTGAGCGAGGTTGAGGTTCGACGCGATACCGTTCGTCACCTGCGCCTGGGTGATGGTGAGAATGCCCTTGGCCGCGTCCACATTGTGCTGGGCGATCGCAATTTGCTGTCGCAACGACAGGACGTTGAAATAGGTCGTCGCAACGTCCTCGACCACCGTCAGTGCAACCACTTGCTGGTTGAACTTTGCGGCCTTCAGGGATTCCGTGGCGGCACGCAGATTGTCCTGGGCCAGGCCCCAGAAATCGAGCGCATAACTCGCATCGGCGGAAAGCCCGAAACTGTTCTGGGTGATGTTTCCCTTCACCGGAGGGCCGCCGACGACCAGCGTGGAAGCCGGCGAGCTTTGGCGTTCAGCGCTGCCTTCAAGATTGATGTCCGGGAACAGCGACGCCCGCGCAATCTCGGCCTGGGCCTTGGCCTGCAGCACGCTCGCGACAGCGACGGCGAGATTTGTATTGTTGGCCTTGGCTTCGACAATCAGATCGCCCAGCTCGGAGCTGCCGAATTCGTTCCACCAATCCGCTTTGGGCCAGATATCGGCGTTGCCGGAAATCGGCATGGTGAATACGGCCGGAACGTCGGACGGCTTGAGGGCGTGGGGAACGGGGGTCGAGCAGCCCAACGTTGTCGCGGCCAGGGCAACCACCGAGGCAGTCTGAAACAGATATTTCATCAAAATAACTCGCTTGGCGGCTGGGAAGTCTGCGTGGGTTGCGTCTTCTTAGCCGCTCGTTTGGCGAAAACAAGGCCTGATTCCGCCCGGCCGTTCCGGTCGACGAGCAAACCACCGATTCCGGGATTCATCGTAAGCGCCGGCCTCCCCAGCGATTTCCTGTTGTCAGCATAGCGCAAACCGTCGCCGAGTCGCCGTCCAAAAGGCTCGCTCTCGTAATTGTCAGCAGGCATCCATACCGGAATGTCGCAGTAT
>JBEKLK010000135.1:0-8630 GCA_050010235.1 Rhizomicrobium sp. | reverse complement strand
TCCGGACGGCTTCCACGGCAGGTTGCTCGACGAAACGCTTACGCGCCGTTTCGCGGCAGCCGCGGTGGCGGCTAAGCTCGCGCGCACGGTGCGCGCCAGTTCCATATCGGGCACGCTCAATGGCGCTCATCACGGCGGCACGGAATTCCAGGTGACATTCGGCGATGCCGCGGTCGCCGTGACCGACGCCTATTTTCTCGATGGCCGGTTCCGCGCTCGCATCGGCGGGGTCGCATATGAAGCGGCGATCGATTGGGAACCGGGCGAGACGACGATGTTTATTGCCGAGGGCTCGGAGCGTTACGCGGTGCAAATCTTGCGCCTGCAAGGTGGCTACAGGCTGAGCCATGGGGGCGCACAGGTCGTGGCGACCGCGCGCAGCAGCACGGCAGCTTCGCTGGCGGCCCTGATGCCCAAGAAAGCTCCCCCCGATACGTCGCGGCTCTTGATGTGTCCGATGCCGGGCCTCGTCGTGTCCATCAATGTGACCGAAGGCCAGGACGTCAAATCGGGCGAGACGCTTGCTGTCGTCGAAGCGATGAAGATGGAAAACGTGCTGGTCGCCGAGCGCGACGGTATCATCAAGAAGGTCAATGCCAAGAAGGGCGACAGCCTTGCTCTGGATGAAGTGATCCTCGAATTCGCCTGAGGCTCTTTCTTTTGCGCCTGCACGAAAATGACGCCATGATCCCGCGCGTTCTGGAGCGATCCCGATGACCGGCGACGATATCACCTCCCTCAGATTGCGCATCGAAGGTTTCGTGCAGGCAGTGGGCTTTCGCCAATACTGTATCGAGGAAGCCGGAAAGCTCGCGCTTGACGGCTGGATCCGCAACCGCTCCGACGGCACGGTCGAGGCGCTCATCTCCGGACCGACGCCCGCGGTCGAAACATTCGTCGCGCTCGCGATGCGCGGCCCTGCTGGCTCGAAGATCAACAATGTCGAGTTGCACAACGCCGAGCCGCCGGAAGAGAAGGGCTTCCACCGCCGGCCATCGGTGTGATGCGGGGGCCGAAATTCAACCCACCATCCCTCATGGGGAGGGTGGGAATGAATTCCGTGCGTCGGTGGTAACGGGGCCGAACACTTCCTTGAACGCAATCTTCATCGCGATGTCGACATCTGCCATGGTGGCCGCCAGGCCGAGATCGGCGAGGCTGGTGACGCCGTGTTCGCGCACGCCGCAAGGCACGATGCCGGTGAAATGACCGAGATGGGGATCGACGTTCAGCGACACGCCGTGGAACGTCACCCAGCGCCGCACGCGCACGCCGATGGCTGCGATCTTGTCTTCGCGACCACGTTCGCGCGCGACCCAGATGCCCACGCGGCCTTCGCGCCGCTCGCCTTTGACGTTGAATTGCGCGAGCGTGCAGATCAGCCATTCCTCGAGATCGCGCACATAGGCGCGCACGTCCGCCTTGCGGCGCTTGAGATCGAGCATCACGTAGCCCACGCGCTGGCCCGGGCCGTGATACGTGAACTGTCCGCCGCGACCGGTGTTGAACACGGGAAAGCGCGCGTCGATCAGATCGGCGTCTTTCGCGCTGGTGCCGGCCGTGTAGATGGGGGGATGCTCGACGAGCCAGACGAGCTCTGGCGCGCGAGCTTCTGCGATCGCTGCCGCCCGCGCTTCCATGGCCGCCACGGCCTCCGGATAGGGCAGGAGGCCGGGACGCACATCCCACTCGGGGAGAGTTCGAGTCTCGCCGGCAAGCATGGGCGAAATTAACTCCACGGAAAGCATAATCGCGGAAGGTCGGGGTCGGTCACCTTCAGGCGAGCCTCATGTCCGCGAACATCGAAAGCGTCAAGGTCGAAATCTCCGTCGTTCTGGGCCGGTCGGTCATTCCGATGCACCAGCTCCTGCGCATGGGCCGCGGTGCGGTGATTGAACTCAACTCCTGCCAGGACGATCCGGTCATCGTGATGGCCAATGATCGTCCCGTGGCCAAAGGCGAAATCGTCATACAGGGCGACAGGATCGGCGTCTCCATCACTGAGCTTCTCCGCGGCTACCAATGACATATAACACAGAATATATCGTATAAATTTTCATTTACCACCTCATTCTTGCATTTATTCCGATCAGTGCGTACTTCTGTGTGGAACCGCTATTGGGCGGCCACAGGAGCAGGCGTTGCTTCCCATCGTACTCAAAGAGACGGCGGTCAAAGTGGGGCTGGCAGGGGCTGGCGAGGCGCTGGAGCGCCGACGCGCTGCCCTGATCGAAGCGGGTGTCACGCCGGTCGTCGTGCCCTTGGGCGGCTCTCCAGACTTGGACGGCCTCAAACTGCTCTATGTGGCGGGAATTGCCAGGCTGCAGGCTGCCAAAATCGTGGCCCAGGCCCGGGCCACCGGTGTCCTCGTCAATGTCGAAGACATCCCGGACCTTTGCGACTTTCATGCGCCGGCGACCGTGCGGCGTGGCGACCTGTTGGTCACGGTCTCGACCGGCGGCCGGGTGCCCGGGCTTGCCAAGCTGCTGCGCGAATGGCTTTCGGCCCGACTTGGCAGCGAGTGGAGCCGGTACCTCGATGCGGTGAGCGATCGCCGCGCGCAATGGCGAGGAGAAGGGCTCAGCCCGCCGGACGTGTCGCAGCGCGTGCGCGAATACGTGTCGGCCCGGGATTGGCTCTCGTGAGCGCCGTGCCCGTCACCGTCCTGGATCGCCGGCGCGGGATTGTCCCGCGAGCATTCGATCGCCCTGGAAGCGGGGTGACGGATCCGCGGATCGCGGCGCGGTTGTCGCAATTACAAGCGGCGGCTCAGGGACGCGATGCGCTCGGGATTCTGCGACTGGCATTGTCCGAGGAATTCGCGGGCCAAACCGCCGTTGTCTCTTCCTTCGGCTCCGAATCCGCCGTGCTGTTGCATCTGGTGGCGCAGATCGATCCAACCACGCCGATCCTTTTTCTCAACACGGGAAAACTATTCGGCGAGACGTTGCGCTATCGCGACCGGTTGCAGGACCTGCTCGGATTGACGGACATCCGCACGAACGGCCCGCATCCCGGTGACAGGGCGCGCATCGACCCGGACGGCGCGCTGTGGTCCCGCGACACGGATTCGTGCTGCAATTTCCGCAAAGTGGTTCCGCTGCGTCGAGCCCTCGAGGGCTTCGAGGCGCAGATCACCGGGCGCAAACGCTTTCAGACAATTGCGCGCTCGGTCATGGCGCCGGTTGAATATTTCGAGGGCCGCTTTCGCTTCAATCCTTTGGCCGATTGGACGTTGGCCGATCTCGACGCCTACACGGCCAAATATGAACTGCCGCGCCATCCACTGGTCGAGGACGGCTATCCGTCCATTGGCTGCATGCCCTGCACGCGGCGCATTCAGACGGGCGAAGCCTACCGCGATGGTCGTTGGGCGGGGCTCGACAAGGACGAGTGCGGCATTCACACCGGTCTTGACGGCGAAGGCATCTGAAGCCGCCCTTCCCAAGCATACCCGCCTTTGCTACACCCCGGCCCCTGTTTCACGTGCGGTCGTGGCGGAACGGTAGACGCGCTAGCTTGAGGTGCTAGTGGGGCAACCCGTGGAAGTTCGAGTCTTCTCGACCGCACCACCCTGCGCAGCGAAGCTGAGCAGGGTGTCCACCGAAGCCTTGGCGTAGGTGGACTGCCAATCGTCCGCTGCTTCGGGTGGCGGGCCAATCTTCGCAGCGGAGGTTGCCATCGCAATTTTCCGTATCGCCTTGGCAAGCCAGCCAAGCTCCGCGGTATAAGACCCATGCCACTTCGCAGACGCCGGCCCGGATGATCCCGAACGAATATCCCACACTCGATTTCGATCTTGGCGACACCGCCGACATGCTGCGCGACAGCGTGCGCAGCTTCGTCGGCGACAAGATCGCGCCGATGGCGGCGGAGATCGACCGCACCAATGTGTTTCCCCGTCATCTGTGGCCGCAGATGGGCGAACTGGGCCTTCTGGGCATCACCGTCGAAGAAGAATTTGGCGGCACGGGATTGGGCTATCTCGATCACTGCGTCGCCATGGAAGAAATCAGCCGCGGTTCGGCCGCGATCGGGCTTTCCTATGGCGCGCATTCCAATCTGTGCGTGAACCAGATCCGGCGCAACGGCACCACGGAGCAGAAGCAGCGTTATCTCCCCAAGCTCATTTCCGGCGAGCATGTCGGCGCACTGGCGATGAGCGAGACTGGTTCCGGCTCCGATGTCGTCTCGATGCGGCTGCGGGCGGAGAAACGCGGCTCGCATTACGTGCTCAACGGCACGAAGATGTGGATTACCAACGGTCCCCAGGCCGACACGCTTGTTGTCTACGCCAAGACGGACACGTCCGCCGGCCCGCGCGGCATCACTGCATTCCTCATCGAGAAAAGCTTTAAGGGGTTCAGCACAGCGCAGAAGCTCGACAAGCTCGGCATGCGCGGCTCGGACACCTCGGAACTCATCTTCGACAATTGCCATGTGCCGGCGGAGAATGTGCTGGGGCGCGAGGGCGAAGGCGTACGCATTCTGATGAGCGGGCTCGATTATGAGCGCACGGTTCTGGCCGCCGGTTCCGTCGGCATCATGCAGGCCTGCATGGATGTGGTGATGCCCTATGTTCATGACCGCAAGCAGTTCGGCGCGCCGATCGGTTCATTCCAGCTCATGCAGGGCAAGCTTGCCGATATGTATGTGACGCTGTCGGCTGCGCGCGCTTATGTCTACGCGGTCGCGCGCTCCTGCGATCGTGGGCAGACCACGCGCAAGGACGCGGCCGGCGCCATTCTCTATGCAGCGGAAAAGGGCGTGTGGATGGCACTCGAAGCGATCCAATGCCTGGGCGGCAACGGCTATATCAACGATTTCCCCACCGGCCGTCTGTTGCGTGACGCCAAGCTCTACGACATCGGGGCAGGGACGGCGGAAATCCGCCGCTGGCTGATCGGGCGGGAGTTGTTTGAAGAGACGTCCTGATAATCGTCGGCGTCTACCGCCCGAGCATCGAACGCAGCGACGGCTTGGTCTGTTCGCTCAGGGTCTCGCTCATCAGGTCGCTGAAGTTCACGAGGCCGATGGGGCGGCGGTGATAGCCGCGGCGCAGCACGACCAGGCGGCGGAAGCCTCCCGCCATCTTCACGATCGCGTCTGAAATCTTGTCCTCGTCGCTGATGACGTCCGGTTTTCCCGCGCCTTCGATCTGGCGCAGGTTGACGCTGTTGTTGTCGTCGGAGAATACATTGTCGACATATTTGGCGATTTGCGCTTCCGCGTTCGTGCCGGTGAATTCCTGCTTGGCATAGAAGCCCGGAATGTAGCCCACGAATTCGCCGTGGCTGTCGAGCAGGATGAGATGGATGAAACCCGGCTGATCCTTGAGCGCCACGAACAGCCGTTTGAGCTCCACGGGGTTGAATTTCGTCGAGCCGGAATTTCTGAGCGTGACGAGGATATCCCGCGTGATGCACTTACCGGGCTGATCGACCACTTCCAGCTTGTCGATCAGGGTGTCCGGCTTGATGGAAAGCGACAGCATGTCACCGCCCTGCGGAAACCGCGCGATGAGTTGTCCGGCTTCCTTGAGTTGCGAGGAAAGCAGGATGTCTTTCTTGGACATGCCGGCTTTGTCGGCGACCATGCGCGTCATGACCGCCACGGCGGCGCCCACAGACAGGGCGGCGGCGAGCATCATCATCATGATGGGCGAGATCTGTACCCCGGCATAGGGCGCGGCCATCACAGCCCCCGCCGCCGCGATACCCAGCACGGCCGATATAACCACCTTACCCATCGTCGATCCCCTCCGGCCATGGCCGGACATTCCATTTGATGATAACTCAGGCAGCCCCGGCGGTCACCCCTTGCACCGCCGTGGAACACGCAGCATTTACCGACTTCATTAAGATCGGCAGGAGACAGCGATGGCGTCGGCAGAGACAGTGATTCTGGCGGGTGCGCGTACGCCGATGGGCGGGTTTCAGGGCGACCTCGCGGGCCGCTCCGCGCCCGAGCTGGGCGCGACGGCCATCGCCGCCGCGGTCATGCGCGCCGGCCTGATGCCGGCCGACATCGGCGAGACGCTGATGGGCTGCGTGTTGCCTGCCGGTCTGGGGCAGGCCCCCGCGCGTCAGGCGTCGCGCTTCGCAGGGCTGCCCGATGACGTGCCCTGCACCACTATCAGCAAAGTTTGCGGTTCGGGCATGAAAGCCGTGATGATTGCGGCCGATCAGGTCGCGCTGGGCCGCGCGGAGATCGTCGTGGCGGGCGGCATGGAGTCGATGTCGAACGCGCCCTACCTGCTGCAGAAGGCGCGCGGGGGCTATCGCCTCGGTCATGGCGAGATCAAGGATCACATGTTCCTCGACGGTCTAGAAGATGCCTATGAGCACCGGTTGATGGGAACATACGCCGAAGATGCGGCGCGGCATTATCAGTTCACCCGCGCCGAACAGGACGCCTACGCAACCGAATCACTCATGCGGGCCAAACGGGCGCAGAACGACGGCGCTTTCGCAGGCGAAATCGTGTCGGTTAAGGTGCCGGGTAAAGGCGGAGAAACCGACGTGGCGCTCGACGAGCAGCCGCGCAAAGCCGACCCGGCGAAAATCCCGACCCTGAAGCCGGCCTTTGCGAAGGATGGCACCGTGACCGCGGCCAATTCCTCGTCGATCTCGGACGGCGCCGCAGCGCTGGTTCTGACGCGCGGCGATATCGCGGAAAAACGCGGATTGAAACCGATGGCGCGCATCGTCGCCCAAGCAAGCCATGCGGGCGAGCCCCGCTGGTTCACCACGGCGCCGGTGGGCGCGATCGAAAAAGTGCTGAAGGCGGCGGGCTGGCACGCCGGCGATGTCGATCTGTTCGAAATCAACGAAGCATTCGCCTGCGTGGCGATGATCGCGATGCGCGATCTCGGCTTGCCGCACGAGAAAGTGAATGTGAACGGCGGCGCGTGCGCGCTCGGCCATCCCATCGGCGCGAGTGGTGCGCGCATCATCGTGACCCTGCTCGCGGCTCTGGAGAAGCGTGGCCTCAAAAGCGGCGTGGCCTCGCTCTGCATTGGTGGCGGCGAAGCGACGGCCGTGGCAGTCGAACGTCTATGAGCGTTCTCAAATCTCTCATCAGCCCGCGAGATACCCCGTTCCAATCGAACGCGAGCGCGATGACGAGCCTCGTCGATGAACTTAAGGGCCGTCTCGGCGTCGCCGCACTCGGCGGCGACGAGCGTTCGCGCAAGCGCCACACCGAACGCGGAAAACTATTGCCGCGGCAGCGGGTGGAGCGGCTGATCGATCCGGGTTCCCCGTTCCTCGAACTCTCGCCGCTGGCCGCGTTCGGCATGTATGACGGCGACATCCATGCGGCCGGCATCATCACGGGCATCGGCCGCGTGTCGGGTCGCGAATGCGTGATCGTGTGCAACGACGCGACGATCAAGGGCGGCACCTACTATCCGATGACCGTCAAGAAACATCTGCGGGCGCAGGAGATCGCGCGCGAGAACCGGCTGCCCTGCATCTATCTCGTGGACTCCGGTGGTGCGAACCTGCCGAACCAGGCCGAGATTTTTCCCGACAAGGAACATTTCGGCCGCATCTTCTTCAACCAGGCGAACATGTCGGCCCAGGGGATTCCCCAGATCGCCTCGGTGATGGGCTCCTGCACGGCAGGCGGCGCTTACGTGCCCGCCATGTCGGACGAGACCATCATCGTGCGCAATCAGGGCACCATCTTTCTCGGCGGGCCGCCGCTAGTGAAGGCCGCGACCGGCGAAGTGGTATCGGCGGAGGATCTCGGCGGCGCCGACGTGCATGCGAAAAAATCCGGCGTGGCCGATTACTGTGCCGAGAACGACCGCCACGCGCTGGCGCTATGCCGCCGCATCGTTGGAAACCTGAATACGAAAAAATCGATCGATATTCCGCTCGCCAATCCAGTCGAGCCGAAATACGACGCTGGCGAGCTCGACGGCATCGTGCCGGTCGATCTCAAGAAACAATTCGACGTGCGCGAGGTGATCGCGCGGCTGGTCGACGGTTCCGCGTTCGACGAGTTCAAGGCGCTGTACGGGTCAACGCTCGTCACCGGCTTCGCGCATATTTACGGCATTCCGGTCGGCATCCTAGGCAACAACGGCATCCTGTTCTCCGAGAGCGCGCTCAAGGCCGCGCACTTTATCGAGCTGTGCTGCCAGCGCCGCATCCCGCTGCTATTCCTGCAAAACATCGTCGGCTTCATGGTCGGGCGCGATTACGAGGCCGGCGGCATCGCCAAGGACGGTGCCAAAATGGTGACGGCCGTGGCCTGCGCCCAGGTGCCGAAAATCACGCTGGTGATCGGCGGCTCCTACGGCGCCGGGAATTACGGCATGTGCGGCCGCGCCTATGGCCCGCGCTTTCTGTTCACCTGGCCGAATGCGCGCGTCTCGCTGATGGGCTCGGAGCAGGCGGCGAGCGTGCTCGCCACCGTGCGGCGCGACAATATCGAGGCGGCTGGCAAAACCTGGTCGGCGGAAGAGGAGGCCGCCTTCAAGAAACCGATCCGAGATCAATTCGATACCGAGAGCGATCCCTATTACGCTACTGCGCGGCTGTGGGACGACGGCATCATCACGCCGGCCGAGACGCGCCGCGTGCTGGCGCTATGCTTTTCCGCCACGCTCAATGCGCCGA
>JBEKLK010000134.1:0-8688 GCA_050010235.1 Rhizomicrobium sp. | reverse complement strand
AATCGCGCTCCATCGCCGTGCCGTCGCCCGCCAGCACGGCCACGCCGATGCTATGGCTCGTGCCGGCGTAGCTGCCGAGAAATCCTTCGCTGGTGGCGAGTGCAATGGAGCCGCGGCCGAAGCTCGCGCCGCCGCCTTCCGAATTGGTGATGCCGGGTACGGCCATCGCCGCGCCTTCGACGGCGCGTGCGCGCTCGATCAGCAGATCGGGCCCGGGCTCGTTCGCATCCTCGATATCGAGCGCGGGAAAACTGCGTGCGAGCCGGTCGGCGGGGGCGAGCCCGGCATATTTGTCTTCCGGCGCAAGCTTCGCCATCGCCACCGCGCGCTCCGGCAATTCGTCGAGCGCGCGCTGCGAGAGATCGGTCGAGGAGACGAACGCAACCCGCTCGCCCACGAACACGCGCAATCCCAGATCGGAGGATTCTGCGCGCTCGACGTCTTCGAGCTTGCCCAGCCTGTAGGACACGCTCGCCGACACGTTGCCCACGATCAGCGCATCGGCGGCGTCCGCGCCGGCCGCGCGGGCGGCGCGGATCAGGCGGTCGAGAATGTCCTTTTGTGTGTTCGTCACTGACTCAGGAAGCCGCGGCCTGCGGGGTGAAAACGAGCCAGAGCACGCCGACGATCCCCACGATATAGGCGATCCAGGTCAGGATCATGCCCAGGAAACGCAACGGGCCGGGACCCGTGCTGCCCGACATGCCGATGCCGTGCAGGATGCGGCCGAGCGTGAGCGGCACGCCTATGCCGTGGATCAGCCAGATCGAGGTGCCGAGCGGCGTGGTCAACGTCCACATCAGGAGCAGGGCCATCGGTGTCCATTCGGCGTTGTTGGCGTGCGCGCGCAATGGGGCAGCCATCTCCGGCTTGCCGCCGTCGCCGATGTCGGTTTTCGTCACGACGCGGGCGCGCGTGACCAGGATTCCCAGAACGAGCATGATGAACGCGTTCAGCGCGACGTAAAAGCCGAACGCGTAAAGCGAAGATTGCCACAGGATCGACATCGTAATTCCCCTATTGCCGGAAAATCCGGCCGTTGCGGGGCGCATGTGACGGCCGATTCCGGGCCCGGTCAAGCATCGAGCGGCCGACGCGGCATTGCGAACCGTCAGTGCCCGGCAGTGGGGCCGGCGGGGCTCGGCGCGGGCGGCGCATCGGCCGGCGCAGGCGGCGGCGCGTCGCTGGGGGTGATGTAAAGCTTCTGCTCCTTGTACGCGATGTACAGGTGCAGATGCCGCAAGACATCCATGCCCAGCAGCATGTCCGGCAATCCCTGCGCTTCGTCATTGTCGGGGATTCGCGTTCCCGTCGGCGGCGCGCGCGCTTCGATGCCCTTGGTGAGATCGGGAACGATCTCCATGGTCGGATTGCTGACGCTGATGCCCCCGAAACTCAGCGACTTGAATGTGTGCTGATAGATTGACGACCCGGCTTTGTCGTGAAGCTGGCCGACGGGCTTCATGTCGGGACCCCCGACCTTCAGGCCGAAATCGCCCTCCGCATCGGTGAGGTTCAGCGATGAATCGGACGCACCCGTGTCAAGCAACGCATTGTATTGGTGGCCGTCGAGCGTGACCGGCACGACGATGTGATGGCTTCTCGCAACGCGCATCGGCACCACCGCGACGGCGCTGGGACGCCAATAGATGACTTTGCCTTCGCAATGGTCCTGCGACATGAGGTTGAGCTTGGCCGTGCCGAAATCGATATCGACGTCGTAGAAATATAAAACGTTCGGCGCGAGGATCCCGGCAATTTTGGTTTCCTTTCCGAACATGCCCTGAAAGGTGCCGATCATGAACTCGACGTTGCTGCCCTGCAGCGTGTCCATGTCGAAACTGGTCGCAAGTGCAACTTGACGCGAGGAGTTGCCCGACACATCGACGATCTTGAAGCCGACGTCGTGCCGGGGAAGATTCAATTCCTGCACGACTTCCGGCGTGAGTTCGCTGACGGCGCCGCCCGTATCCAGCAGCATCAATTTGGCGACTCCATTGATCGCAACGGGGACAAAGAACCGGGTGTGATCCGGGTTCGTCGCCAGAACGAGCGACGCTTGCATCTTGAGGGGGCCGCAATCGTCCGCAACAGCCGGCGCGGAACTACAAATGACGACCAAAAAAAGGAAAAGTAGTGCCCAGTAACGACGCATACACGCCCCCTGCAAATACTTCCCCCGGGCGACACTGGTTGAAAATTCGGGACGGCGCAATCATTGATTGGCGGTTCGCACCACAATACTCGAAAGCAAAGTGTTTAACGCCAGATAGGCCGACCCGAGCCCGGCAGGCCCAGGCGTGGCCATTTTTCGGTGACGGTCTTCACGATGTCGTCGTCCATGCGGATGAGGCGGCCCCATTCGCGCCTGGTTTCCGGCGGCAGTTTGTTCGTCGCATCGAGGCCGATCTTGGAGCCGAGGCCGGATTCGGGCGAAGCGAAATCGAGATAGTCGATGGGCGTGTTCTCGACCAGCGTGATGTCGCGCGCGGGATCCATGCGCGTCGAGACCGCCCACATCACGTCTTTCCAGTTGCGCGCGTCGATGTCGTCGTCCACCACGATCACCCATTTGGTGTACATGAACTGGCGCAGATACGACCACACAGCCATCATCACGCGCTTGGCATGACCGGGATAGGCTTTGCGCATGCTGACGACCGCGATGCGATAGGAGCATCCTTCGGGCGGCAGCCAGAAATCCACGATCTCGGGAAATTGCTGCTTCAGGAGCGGAATGAACACTTCGTTGAGCGCTTCGCCCAGGATCGACGGTTCGTCCGGCGGCCGTCCCGTGAATGTGGAAAGATAGATCGGATCGCGGCGCATGGTGATCGCCGTGACGGTGAAGACGGGGAACTGCTCGACGGAATTGTAATAGCCGGTGTGATCGCCATAGGGACCTTCGTCGCGATAATCGCCAAGCGACACTTCGCCTTCGATCACGATCTCGGCTTCCGCGGGCACCTTCAGCGGTTGGCTCACGCAATCGGCGAGTTCCACGCGGCTGCCGCGCAACAATCCCGCGAATTGATATTCGGACAAGGTGTCGGGCACCGGCGTGACGGCGGCCAGGATAATTCCGGGATCGGCGCCCAGCACGGCCGCGGCCGGCAGCGGCGCCGCCTTCTCCTTGGCCCAGCGCGCATGATGCTGCGCCCCGCCGCGGTGCTTGAGCCAGCGCATCAGAGTCTGGTTCTTCGATAAGAGCTGCATGCGATAGATGCCGAGATTGTAATTGTCTTCGCGGGCCTCGCTCGGGCCCTTGGTCACCACCAGCGGCCAGGTGATGAGCGGTGCGGGCTCGCCCGGCCAGCAGGTCTGGACGGGCAGGCGGCCAAGATCGATGTCGGCGCCGCGCATCACGATCTGCTGACAGGCCGGCGAGCCGACCGTCTTGGGCCGCATCGACATCACCGTGCGTGCCAGCGGCCACAGCTCCATCGCTTCGCCGAAACTGCGCGGCGGCTCCGGCTGGCGCAAGGTCGCGAGCACTTCGCCCACTTCGCGCATGGAAGCCGCATCGCGCCGCTCGACACCGTTCATCGTCACGCCCATCGCCACGCGCTTCACCGTGCCGAACAGGTTGGCGAGAACGGGAATGTCGGACAGCGTTCCGTCGGCCTTGATGGGCTTTTCGAAGATCACCGCGGGGCCGCCTTCGGCCAGAAGCCGCGTCTGGATTTCCGTGATCTCGAGCACGGTCGAAACGGGTTCCGTCACGCGCACAAGCTCGCCTTCGGCCTCAAGCCGCGCAATGAAATCCCGGAGCGAACGATAGGGCATGGCGTCAATCCAGCAGATCGCGAACGCCGCAATCAGTCGTTCTTGGCGACTTTCCACTTCGAGGGCAGGGCGTGCCAGACGCCATAGACGAAATAGATCACCAGCCCGATGGCTGTCCAGAAGACGAGCCTGAGCCAGGTGTCGTTCGGCAGGCTCGCCATCATCGCGCCGCAGAAACCGATGCCCAGCGGCGCGACGATCCACACATAAGGCGTGCGGAACGGACGCTTCGCGTTGGGAGCCTGCACGCGCAGGATCATGATTCCGATGCACACCACGAGGAACGCGAGCAGCGTGCCGATGGACACGAGCTGGCCCAGCAGATTGATCGGGAAGACGGCGGCCAGTGCCGCCGCCGCGATGCCGGTGATGATCGTGCCGCGATGGGGGGTCTGGAAGCGCGGATGCACGGCCGCGAACATCTTCGGCAGGAAGCCGTCGCGCGACATGGAATAGAAGATGCGCGATTGCCCGTAGAGCCCCACGAAGATGGTGGAGGCGAGGCCTACCGACGCGCCCACGTCGATGATGGGCACCAGCCATTTGAGGCTCGCGACCTTTCCGACCGCGAAAGACACCGGATTGGGCACGTCGATCATGGTCGTGTAATAGGCCATGCCGAGCAGCACCACGGATATCACGATGTAAAGCACGGTGCAGATGAGCAGCGACAACAATATGCCGATGGGCAGATCGCGCTGCGGGTTTTTCGTTTCCTGCGCGGCCACCGAGACGGAGTCGAATCCGATATAGGCGAAGAAGATGATGGCCGAGCCCGTCATGATGCCGCTCAAGCCGAAGCTGCCGAATTTTCCCGTGTTGTGCGGAATGAACGGCGTGAAATTGTGCCAGTCGATATGGCCGAGGCCGAAGAAGATCACGAGCAGCACGACCACGAGCTTGATCGAGACCATCAGCGCATTGGCGTTGGCGGATTCGCGTACGCCGACCACGAGAACCGCGGTCAGCGCCAGAATCAGCAACACCGCTGGCAGATTCATGATCGCGCCGGTGCTGCCGAACTGGTGGACGAACCCCTCGAAGCCGGTGCCGACCACCGCGCCGGAGGGGCATGGCGGCGGATCGCCGATGACGCATAGCGGCGCATTGGTGAGTGCCGCGGGAAAGTTGATGTGCAGGATCTGCATCAACTCGTTGAAATAGCCGGACCAGCCCACCGCCACCGTGGACGACGAGACCAGATATTCCAGCACCAGGTTCCAGCCGATGAACCAGGCCATGAAGCGGCCCATGGTGGCGTAGGCGTAAGTGTAGGCGCTGCCCGACACCGGGATCATCGAGGCGAATTCGGCATAGCAGAGGCCCGCGAACAGGCAACCGAGCCCGGCGACGACGAACGACAGCAGAACGGCGGGCCCCGCGTAGCCGGCAGCTACCTGCCCGGTGATGACGAAGATACCGGCGCCGATGATGGCGCCGATCCCGATCAGCGTGAGATGCACCGGTCCGAGGGTGCGTTTGAGTTGGTGGTCTTCGGCCATGATCGGATTGGGTTGGTCGAGACTTGCGTCGGTCATCGCGCGGGCGCTCCGGTCATTCGGCCGGTTGCTCGTCGACAAGTTTCCAGCGCGGCGGCTGGGCGTGGCGGATGCTGTAGGCGAGATAGATCGCCAATCCGATCACCGTCCACACACCGAGCCTGATCCAGGTGTCGACCGGCAGGAACGCCATCATGAACAGGCACATGGCGATGCCGAGCGGCGCCACGATCCACACGATGGGCGTGCGGAACGGCCGCTTGACGTTCGGCCGCCGCACGCGCAGCACCATGATGCCGGCGCAGACGATCACGAAGGCCGCGAGCGTTCCGATGGAGACGAGCTCGCCCAGAATATCGAGCGGCAGGACTCCCGCGAGCAACGCGCAGAAAAGGCCGGTGACCAGCGAGCCGCGCCATGGCGTTTTGAAGCGCGGATGAATCTCGGCGAACATTTGCGGAATCATGCCGTCCTTGGCCATCGCATAAAAGATGCGGGACTGTCCCAGCAGCAGGACCAGCACCACGGACGCAAGGCCGACGATGGCGCCCACATTCACGTATGGCGCGAGCCACGATGTTGCCGGGATCGCTTCGATGGCCTGCGACACGGGATGGGCGACGTTCAGGGTCGAGTAGGGCGCAATGCCGGTGACGAC
Organism: Rhizomicrobium sp.; assembly: GCA_050010235.1. Classification (GTDB taxonomy): domain Bacteria; phylum Pseudomonadota; class Alphaproteobacteria; order Micropepsales; family Micropepsaceae; genus Rhizomicrobium. The sequence continues at coordinate 2,745 of JBEKLK010000134.1, read as the reverse complement.
CCACGACATGAGCATGTAAAGCACGGTGCAGATCAGCAGCGAGCCCAATATGCCGAAGGGAATGTCGCGCTGGGGATTTCGCGCTTCCTGTGCGGCGACGGAGACGGCGTCGAAGCCGATATAGGCGAAGAAGATCACGCCGGTGGCGCGGAAGATTCCGGTCCAGCCGAATTGCCCGAAGGTGCCCGTGTTCGGCGTCAGGAAGGGTGTGTGATTGGCGGGATTGATGTGGTTGAAGCCCACGAAGATCACGACGACCACGATGCAGAGTTTGATCGCGACCATCAGATTGTTGAAGTTCGCGCTCATATTGACGCCCACGATCAATACGAACGTGACAAGCGCGACCAGCAGCACCGCAGGCAGGTTGAAATAGGCCCCGGTGGCGACGAGATGATGAAATCCTTCAAGCTTGAACGGCGCGCCGGCGAAGGCCGTCGGCACCGGCGAATGAAGCTGCTTGGCCATGAAATCGGCGAAATAACCGGACCAGCCCACGGCGACCGTCGAGCCGGCCGCGAGATATTCGAGCACGAGATTCCAGCCGATGATCCAGGCGACGAAGCGGCCCAGCGTGGCATAGGTATAGGTGTAGGCGCTGCCGGCAACGGGGATCATGGCGGCGTATTCGGCGTAGCAAAGGCCCGCGAACAGACAGCCCGTTCCCGCGATGGCGAAGGAGATGACGACGCCATTGCCGGCGTAGCTGGCGGCGGCGTGTCCGGTCAGCACGAAGATGCCGGCGCCGATGATGGCGCCGATGCCCAGCGCGATCAGGTGGAGCGGCCCCAGCGCCCGCTTCAGGTCGTTGTCGAGCGCGGGAATGGGATTTTCCGGAACTCCGGCCATGCAGATTGCCCCCTCGGGAATAGCCGGGTGCCGGTTGCGGCGCGCGGCATGGATTCTCCGAGGTCACTCTTGCATGGCGGCACTGCGCGCGCCAACTGCTTGGGGAGGTGCGCGGGTAGCGCTATTTATCCGACCACACCGCGATTTCGTTGCCGTTGGGATCGCGGAAATGAAATCTTCGGCCGCCGGTGAAGGTTTCGCGCGCGACGATTTCCACGCCGGCTGCCGCGACCTTCGCCTCCATGCCGTCGAGATCGGCGGCGTAGAGCACGACCAGCGGGCCGCCTTTCGGCACCACCTTGCGCTCCGCATTGAAGCCGCCATTGCGGCCCGCGGTTTCGAAGGCGACATAGTCGGGTCCATAGTCGGTGAACGACCACCCGAACACCGAACCGTAGAAGCTTTTGGTAGCCGGAATGTCCGATCCCGGCAGCTCGACATAATCCAGATAACCGTCGCTGGGCATGATCAACGTTCCCTCTTTGTTCTTATCTCATCACAAGTCGGAAACCGGGTCAAGCGGGGTCGGCGGCAGGCGGTGGCTCATTTTGAATTTTGATAGCTCAAATCGAACGTCTGGAGCTTAGGTGGATAAACGCCCTCGTAAATCCAGTCTCGTCCGCCTTTGTCCCTATATCGCGCAACCCCAATGCGTAACCCTGGCGGTATGCTTCCTGCTTTCTCAAGGCCAATCAGCATCTGTACGGTTGAAGGTGCGTCCTGAGTGTAGAGATACACATTGAAGGTGCCACTCCCGACATCATTCCCGTCATCAAAACAGAGGCTCTCGCACGCTTTCTCTATCGCACGTTCGGTCCAAACGTTCTGGAATCCGCGACCAATGACGCCAAGCGCAGAGCTGGCGTGATCGCTGGTAAGCCATTGAGCGACGACTTGTCTGTCGTTCGGTCGTATGCCCCGCGAAGGTGAACAGGCGCAGAGCGCAAGCAGAAGCGCCACCAAGCCGTTAACGCGCATTATGCCACCTTCTATTTGTAGGGCCGCGCTTCGCAACCGGCGCTTCCTGAGCCGCGATCAGCGCCGCAACGTCATTCAATATCGCAAGCGCGATCCATGACTCCAGCGGCCCGTCGTGATGCATATTGAATTTCCTAGAACTTCTTGAACGCAAAAAAGGCGGCTGCCACCAGAAGGCCGAACGAAACCGCATGGTTCCATTTCAGCGGTTCGCCGAGATACAGCATGGAAAACCCGGCAAAAACGACGAGGGTGATAACCTCCTGCATCGTCTTGAGTTGAGCGGCGGAATAAACCCTGTGGCCCAGATGATTGGCCGGCACCGCGAAGCAATACTCGAAGAAGGCGATCCCCCAACAGGCCGGAATGAGCAGCCAGAGCGATGCGGACGGATATTTGAGCTGCCCGTACCACGCAAATGTCATGAAGATATTGGAGGCGCAGAGCAGCGCAATCGGCGCGACATATGTCCAGTTCATTTATCGATCCTCTGCACCGTCTGCTTTCTGTCTGGCTCCCTTCGCGACAGGCGCTTGCTGTGCCGCGATCAGCGCCGCAATGTCAGACATATCCCAAACCCGATCCGTAACGCCAGCGACCATTGCCGCGGCGACGCGAAGGGTCTTGCGAATGCAGTGGAAATTATAGCGGCCCAATCAAAACGTCAGGAGCGGCGAACTTTCCTGCGGGTGTAGCGTCAATTCGGCCGCGCGCATTTCCAATTCGTCCGCAGCCTTGGTGAGCCTTTCAACGTAATCGGGCAGATCCGAATCGCGCGCCAGTTCGCGCAGGTGTCGCGCCGTTTGACGCACATTTTGAGCCTGGATCATCGTCTTATGGCCTCGCTGGAATTCAAGTCCGCCCTCACATCGTGCAAGGCGCCGGTAATAGCCGTCCGGGCACGGTCAAGCCCGACTT
>JBEKLK010000133.1:0-13723 GCA_050010235.1 Rhizomicrobium sp. | reverse complement strand
CGGACACCCGCGCATCCGCGAGCTTCGGCTGGCAGGCCACCCAAGCAGACTACAATGCCCTCCGACGCATCCGCCGAAGCGCAGAGCGCGATGGCGGAAGCATTTGCGCAGGAGGGGTGGCGAAAATAAGTTCGACCTTCGCAGTTTCGTCCGGCTACTTCCGTTCGAACACCATCACGTTCGGCTTGTCTCGGCCGGCAATATTCACCGTGATCGTCAAGGTCTTCAGATCGGGCGTGAGCCCGATCGCCTCGGTATCCGTCACTTTCCCTTCGGCCTTGTCGGTAATCACGAGAGTGCGCCCATCGACCCGTCGGGCCGAAGAGGAAGCGCCGCGGCCCGCACCGGGCCCCTCGTTAGGATAATCCTTGCCGTCGAAGTTCAGGTTTCGCGTCTTGTTTTCCAGGAGCGTGACGATGGAGAGGCCATCGCCCTGGAACGGCTTCACCTGAATCGGAAAAGGCGAGTTCATCGTCTCCTTGATGCTCTGCCAGTCTGCCGCAAAGCCTGAGCCCCCGCCGGTGCGCCGGTAGATGTAATCCATACTGAACGTCGAACTGTCGGACACGAACTCGCGGAAATAGTCCGTGAGCGTATTGCCGTCCTTCGAGAGCTTCCACGTCCCCCTGAGCAGCAACCGGCCGTCTTTCTTGCGCTCGACGACCCAGGTGTCGGGCGCTTCAGCCCTTACCGACAGCAATGTTCCGCCGTAGCCCGGCTGGTCGCTCCCATCCACCACGATCGTCTCGGCGCCCCCGCCAAAATCGAACGCGTACTTGTTGCCGCCATCGCTCTGAACCTTCATCTCGTCGGGCATTCTGGTCTTCGACGGGTCGAGCTTCCACTCGCCGATGAAGGGGCTTTCCGCCGCCCATGCGATGCCCGTCGTCAGGCAAATTGCCGGCAGGATTTTGACAAATCGCTTGAACACACTCATGTCCTTCGCACGTCTCGGAAGCGCGCCGATGGCTATCTTGCGCACCGCATCAGCACAAGCCAGCGTGTCGGGGCATTCCATTGTTGTCAACCGGCGACGGGTCCGGCTGGTCGCGTGTTTCACGCATATGTCCCGTAAATTTTTCGCGAGCGGGAAAGACATTCATGGTTGCGGTGACACGAATTCCCTATTCCTGGTCGATTGCGGCAACCGCCCTTCCGTACATGTCGTGCGCGCGTTCTTGTGACAGCGATACATACCACTCCTGAAATTGCGGCGAGAGCCAGTGGCGGCGCACGGCCCAATAGGCCTTGAAGCCGGATGTCACCGCAAAATCGATCGCTGTGTTCTCGACGTTGTGCCAATGTTCCTTGTCAAGCTGTCCATGCAGCCATTGCAGGCGGGCGCCTTCGAAGAAGCGCAACGTCCCCCCGGCAAAAGCATAAAATTGAATGCGTTCGTCGTCCGTCAAACTTTCGATGTCGTCGAGTCCCAGCCTCCAAACGCGCGCAAAATCCGCACTTTCGACAATTTGCATCGTAATTTGTTGCCAATTTTGCGAATGGGCCTGCGACGCCGCGGCTCTTACGGCTTGTGTGTTTTGTTTCAACTGGAATCCGACAAAAATCAGCGACGCCAGCACGGCCACGCCGCTGACAAAGCTGCCGATGGCGGCAAGGTCCGAAAGTGACATGCAATGCCCCTGTATCGCGTTCAGGGCGGACGATAGCCGATTTCACCGGGTCCCGGTGCGTCCCGTCCGGACCCGGCATTCCATCGGCCTTGGCTTTGCGCCGTTCCGCGCGGTTTACCGCAAGATGCGGCTGCCCGCATGCGCGTTGTCGTCCGCGGTCTGGTCGCGCGTGCCCGGTGTGACGCAGACATGGTCGTCCGGCGTCGCCTCGCGCCACACATAACCCTGCTTGCAGGTGTCGGGACCGTAGGACTGGTTGTGCACGCTGACCCGGTACGCGGCGTGGGCATTGTCGTCCGCCGCCTGCTGCCGCGTGCCGGGCGTCACGCAGACATGATCGCCTTCCACCGCTTCGCGCCACACGAAGCCATTGATGCAGATGCCGCGCCAATGATGGTGATGCGGCGGCGGCGGTCCGCCGCCGGTCAGCGGCCCCTGCGGGTAGGTCAGTTGAATCTGCGCCTGTGCAGGCGAAAGCAACGCGGCCGCCGCGATGGCGGCGCCGAATATCAGAACTTTTCGTAACATCGTATGAATCCTTTCCGGGGTTGTTTCGATCAGCCGAATGTGAAGTCCGATGCCGTCAGATGCGCCAGCGTGATGTGCTGGAGGATGATGGTGTCTCCCGCGTCCAGCGTGATGACGACGTCGTGTCCCACCTGCGCCATATGCGCCTGCACGGCAGCATAGCTTGCGAAGTCGTCGCTGGCGAAATGAAGAATGTCGTGTCCGCTGCCCGTGCCGACGAAGCCGGAGATCGTGTTGCGGCCAAACGAACCGCTGAAATTGAAGGTGTCCTTGTCGACGGCGTCGATGGTGTCCGTGATCGTCCCGTCGCTGGTCGTCAGCGTGTCGCCGACGCCGAGAAATACCAGACCGTGAATCGTCCCGGTGTTGAGCATCTGATCGTCGACGCCCAACGTGACGCTGCCGTGAATCTGGCCGTCGTTGATCAACGTGTCCGAACTGCCGGCGAAATCGATATTGCCGGTAATCGTTCCGGTATTGTAAATCTGATCGTTGCCGGTGCCCATATCGATTTGTGCGTGAATTCTTCCGGAGTTCGTCAGAATGTTATCGCCGCTGCCGAGGAAATTCAGCGACGTCGCCTGCATGACGCCGGCGTTTTCGATATCGAGCTGCGACGTATCGCTGACGGTGAGATTTCCTTCGATCGTTCCGGAATTGTCGATCGTCGCAGAGGAACCCTTTTCCACATAGAGCGCCGTCGGGCCGGAGATCAAACCCGCATTGGTGACGGTCTCGTCGGTCGCTTGGTCGATCAGGATCGCTCCGCCGAGAGACGTTGTCTGCGAGGCCGAGATCACGCCGTCATTTGTGACCTGATCCCCGCTCGATTGAAGAAGGCCAAGTCCGGCCAACGCGCCCGTGATGTGTCCGTCGTTCGTCAGTGCACCATCGGTGTCTGCGAGGGCTGCACCGACAAATCCGGTGGCTTCGCCTTGCGCACCCACATTCACGCTGTTGAGCGAGCCAAACACCGCGATGCCCGAGTCGGTGCCGCTTTGCGCCTCGCCATTCACGACCAGACTGGTGCCGCTGCCGCCGACAAAGACCCCAAAGTTCTCGGCGCTGTAGGCCAGTCCATCGAGGGTGATTTGCTCGGAATTGCCTGTCGAATCGATGCCGTCGCCGGCGGACAGGGAGACGAGCGAGCCGGCGGTCCCGACCAGCAACGTATCGCCGGCTCCCGTCAGGTCGTATGCGTCCCCGATCGGCTGCTCGATCAGGCTGTTGACGAAATAAGCGGTCATTTCGTGATCTCCTTGGATTGGCGGTACCCAGCGCGCACTCCGGACGACCAATGGGGGCGCATCGCCCGCTGTCGTCCGGCCTCCGTTCTGCGCGGTTTCGCCCCTGAACTCCTCAAAATGCCGCTCAAAATTTCTCAAATCTCATCAAAAACGGCACTGCGGGCGCCGGATGAGGGCCAAACCGGTCCGCAATCCGAGACGGTCGCGCCGATGGAGAAGGGGTCGCAGTCTGCCGGATGTCCGCGCGCGGCGGCCGAGTCGCCGCCGCCGTCGCTCTAGGCACGAATCCAATGGGCATAGGGTGCCGGAAGCGTCCATTTCGCATTGGGAATGTTGAGCGCCTTGGCGGCGTGAAAAGGCCAGTTGGGATCGTCGAGCATCGCATGGGCCAGCATGACGAGATCGGCCCGCCCGCCTCGGATAACGGCGTCGGCCTGGGCCGGATCGGCGATGAACCAGCCCACGGCGGTGGGAATGTCCGCCTCGCGTTTGATGCGTTCCGCGAATGGCACCATGAAACCCGGTCCCCACGGCACGCCCGAGATGTCCGGCGTATTGAAGCCGAGGCTCACATCGATCAGGTCGAGACCCAGCGCCTTGAACCGTTTGATCAGCTCGATGCTCTCTTCGATGGTCTGGCTTTCAGAATTGAAATCCGAAATGCCGAGCCGGACGGTCAGAGGCAGGCGCGCCGGCCAGACCTCGCGCACGGCGGCGAACGTCTCTGTCAGGAAGCGAATGCGGTTTTCGAAACTGCCGCCATATTCGTCGGTGCGTGTGTTGGCGATGGGCGAAAAGAAACTCTGGCCCAGATAGCCGTGCGCGAAATGCACCTCCAGCCATTCGAATCCCACGGCCAGCGCGCGCCTGGCGGCCGACGCGAAATCGTTGCGCACGCGAACGATGTCGTCCTTCGTCATCGCATGGGGCACGCGCGGCAGATTGGCGCCGAACGGAATCGCGCTGGGACCGATCGGCTCCCAGCTTCGCGGATCGTCCTGCTTCATATGATCGTCGCCTTCCCACGGGCGGTTGGCGGATGCCTTGCGCCCGGCATGGGCGATCTGAAGTCCCGGCACGGCGCCGTGCTTTTTGAGAAAGGCGACGACGGGCCGCCACAGCTCGGCCTGCGCGTCCGTCCAGATGCCCGAACAGCCGGGCGTGATGCGACCCTCCGGGGAGACGGCCGTCGCTTCGCCGATAATCAGGCCCGCACCGCCGATTGCGTGCGATCCCAGATGCACCAGATGCCAATCATGGATCCGCCCGTCGTCGGCCGAGAATTGCCGCACGGCGCATCGCGGAGCGCACTTCCTGCGTGCAACGCGGCCGACTATGTTCCGGCACCATGCTTCGTTTGACCGAACTCAAACTGCCGCTCGACCACGGGCCGGATGCGCTGCGTGCGGCGATCCTGGAGCGTCTGCGCATTCCCGCCGGCGATCTCGTCAGCTATTCGGTCTTTCGCCGCGCCCATGACGCGCGCAAGAAATCGGCGATCGTGCTGATCTATTCGGTCGACGCAGCGCTGCGCGACGAGAAAGCCGTCCTGTCGCGTTTCGCGGGCGACACGCGCGTGAGTCTCACGCCGGACATCGGCTATCGTTTCGGGCCGCGCGCGCCGGAAGGTTTCAAGCCGCGTCCCGTCGTGATCGGCACCGGGCCTTGCGGATTGTTCGCCGGCCTCATCCTCGCGCAGATGGGTTTCCGACCGCTGATCCTCGACCGCGGCAAGGTCGTGCGCGAACGCACAAAGGACACCTGGGGTCTATGGCGGCGTGGTGTGCTTGATCCGGAATCGAATGTGCAGTTCGGCGAAGGCGGCGCGGGCACCTTTTCCGACGGCAAGCTTTACAGCCAGATCAAGGATCCCCGCCATCTGGGCCGCAAGGTGCTGACGGAGTTCGTGGCCGCCGGCGCGCCGACCGAGATTCTCACGGAAGCGCATCCGCATATCGGCACCTTCCGGCTGGTGAAGATGGTCGAGACCATGCGCGCGACCATCGAGGCGTTGGGGGGCGAGTACCGGTTTCAAAGCCGCGTCGACGATCTCGATATCGAAACTGGCGCAGACGGCGCGCGGCGAATCCGCGGTGTCGTTCTGGCGAGCGGCGAGCACATCGCAGCCGACCATGTGGTGCTGGCCGTGGGCCACAGCGCGCGCGACACGTTTCGCATGCTTTATGACCGCGGCGTCGCGATCGAAGCCAAACCGTTCTCGATCGGATTTCGCATCGAGCATCCCCAGTCGCTGATCGACCGCGCGCGCTTCGGAAATTTCGCCGGCAACAAAATCCTGGGGGCCGCCGATTACAAGCTCGTGCATCATTGCGCGAACGGCCGCACGGTTTACAGCTTCTGCATGTGCCCGGGCGGCACGGTCGTGGCCGCGACCTCGGAAGAAGGTCATGTGGCGACCAACGGCATGAGCCAATATTCGCGCAACGAGCGCAACGCGAATGCGGGAATCGTCGTCGGCATCACGCCCGCGGATTATCCGGGAGACGCGCTTGCAGGTATCGATCTCCAACGCCGCTGGGAGAAACAGGCGTTCGTGGCCGGCGGCGGAACCTACGCGGCGCCGGGCCAGCGCGTGGCCGATTTTCTCGCCGGCCGCGCGTCGACATCGCTCGGCGCAGTTATTCCCTCCTACAAGCCGGGCGTCGTTCCCACCGATTTGTCCGATTGCCTGCCCGCTTACGCGATTGCGGCGATCCGTGAAGCGCTGCCCGCATTCGCCCGGCAGATTCCGGGGTTTGCGATGGAAGACGCGGTCCTGACGGCCGTGGAAACCCGCACGTCGTCTCCCATCCGCATCGGCCGCAACGGGGAATTCGAAAGCCTGAACACGAAGGGTCTGTATCCGGCGGGCGAGGGCGCGGGATTCGCGGGCGGGATTCTCTCCGCAGGCGTGGACGGCATTAAAGTCGCCGAAGCCGTCGCGCGCAGCATGCTGTCGGCATAAACGCAAAACGGGCAGGCGCCAGGCCTGCCCGTTTGCATTCTTGGTAGTCTCGAACCGTCAGTCCGTTCCGGCGCGGCCCATGCCCAGATCGTGTTCTGCGGCGACGACCGAGATCGTGTAGCCGGCGATCACGTCGAACAACGACATTACCGTCATCAGGAAGAACGTCGAGGTCGCAAAGCCCTTGACCGTGATGAACAAAATCAACGCCACCACGAATGTCAGCATCGCCAATCCGTGATTGATCAGTTCCTTGGTGGTCGTGCGTGTCGCCTTCACCACTTCGACGAACAGCAGCACGAGCGAGATCAGCAGGAACAGGTCGCCGACCTTGAAGCTCCAGCGATCCGTCGAGATCAACCCGATGTTCAGGATCTCGCGATCCATAAACGTATGCATGTCGTGATGGGCAAACATCCCGCCGCCGAACGTCAGCAGCGCATAAAGTATGATCATAATCGCAAGCAGCGGAAATGCGCGTAACATCGGATCACTCCCCAATCGGCCCCAGTGGCACTCACCCTTGTATCATATTAGGGCAAAACTGGGGCATCCCAGATGGCATAAGGCGTTATTTGGTAAACGGCCGGTCAGGCTCCTGGTTCCGCATGGGCCGCCTGCCTCAGCAGGTTTCGCTCGCGGAAGATCAGATAGAGGTTGCGGGCATAGACGAACAAGCCGGAGCCCTGGCCGAGCGCGAGCGGCACGCTTTGCAAATGTATTGTGTAGGCGAGTGTCACAATCCCGCCCACGAGACTGAAATACCAGAAGGCGAGTGGAATGACGCTGCGTCCCTCGCGCTCGCTCTGGAACCACTGCACGATGAAGCGCGACGCGAACAGGCCCTGGCCGGCAAAGCCGGTGAGCAGCCAGAGATGCTCGAAGGTGAACCAGGCAGCGATGTGTGCAGCCATCTCACAACTCCTTGGGATCCAGGACGCCGCGGAAACGTTTCTGCAGCCAGCGCACGCCGAGCAGATCGTTGATGCCGACGAGCGCACGATCGATGACGCCGTATTTCGAGGCGCCATGCAGGCGCGGGCGATGATTGACTTCGACGAAACGCACTTCGCAGCCCTCGCGCAACATCAGCGCAACCATGTAGCGGTGCATGTGATCGAAATAGGGAAGGGCGAGAAATTCGTCGCGGCGAAACGCCTTGAGGCCGCATCCGGCATCGGTGGCGACGTCGTTCAGCAGCCAGCGGCGGAAACGATTGGCGAGGCGCGAGGCGACGCGTTTTTGGACATTGTCCTCCCGCCGGGCGCGCACGCCCTGTACGAGCGCAATGCGCGGTCCTTCGGCGCCGTCGCGAAGCAGGGCGACCAGCTTCGGGATGTCGGCGGGATCGTTCTGGCCGTCGCCATCGAGGGTCACCACGATCTCGGCCTGCGCCGCGCGAACTCCCGTCCGCACCGCGCGGCTCTGTCCGGTGTTGCGGCCATGCGAGATCACCCGCAGCGATGGAAGGCTCGCTTTCAGCGTTTTGAGGACGGCCGCCGTCGAATCGGTTGAGCCGTCGTCGACGAAGATCAGCTCGGCCGCAGCTTCGCCGGCTACCGCGGCTGCGATCTCGCGCGCCAGCGGTTCCACGTTTTCGGCTTCATCCTTGACCGGCACCACGACCGAGAGCGTGACCGCCATGCTGAGGTTCCGTTCGATAGCGTCATACAATAGGCTGCGCTCGGCCGAACCGCGTACCCGTGTTGGCAGGCTTGACGGGGTTTCGCGGCCGCGCGCGGCGGGCGCCTTATACAGGCCTCCGCCAGACAGAAATAGGCCTGTGCCAAGACGGCGCATCTCGCCGGTCCCCCGCGTTCGATTTCGTTAATGGCTTCAAAAGGCGTTCCACCCATGACCGAGGCCGCAGCGAACCCGTCCGTCGTCCTTCGGCGGCTCGCCCACTGGCCGGCCGCGACGTTGTTCCTGTTGTGTGTGGCCGCCTGGCTTCCGGGTTTTTTCACCCTGCCGCCGCTCGATCGCGATGAGAGTCGATTCGCGCAGGCCTCCAAGCAGATGGTCGAGACGGGAAACCTCGTCGATATCCGCTTCAGCGAAGGCGCGCGCTACAACAAGCCGATCGGTATCTATTGGCTGCAGGCGGCGTCGGAGAAAATCCTGGGCGATGCCGAACACAACGACATCTGGGCATATCGCGTGCCGTCGCTGGTCGGCGGCTTTCTGGCGCTGTTGTTCGCCTATTGGTGCGCGCGCGCCTTTGCGTCGCCCGAGACGGCGCTTCTGTCGGCAGCACTCCTCGGCGCGAGTTTGCTGATGACGGCGGAAGCGAAGATCGCGACGACCGATGCGGTGCTGCTGGCGACCATTCTCGCGGCGCAGGCGGTGTTCCTGCGGGTCTATCTCGCCGCGCGCGATGTCGCGCGAAAGCCTGTTGCGCTCGGCATCGTGCTGGCCGGATGGGTGGCGATCGCGGTGGGCATCCTCATCAAGGGGCCGGTGATCCTGGCGGTTCTCGCCGTGACATGTGCCGCAGTGTCGCTGTGGGACCGCGATGTGCGTTGGCTGAAAGCTTCCCGACCCGCGCTCGGGATTCCGTTGGTGCTGGTTCTCGTTGCGCCATGGGCAATTGCCATCGGCATCGAAAGTCACGGCGCATTCTACCAGCAATCGCTGGGGCATGATTTCGCCAGCAAGATCATCGGCGGTCAGGAATCGCACGGCGCGCCGCCCGGCTATTTCCTGCTGCTCGCGAGTCTGACCCTGTGGCCGGCCACGCTTCTCGCATTGCCGGGGATCGTGTCCGGTTTTGCTTTCCGACAGCAGGCTGCTCCGCGCTATCTGCTCGCGTGGGCCGCCGCGACATGGGTGTTGTTCGAGATCGTCCCGACGAAGCTGCCGCACTATATCCTTCCAGCCTATCCGGCCCTCGCAATGCTGGGTGCGTTGTGGGCGACACGACCCGCTCTGCTCGATGAAGCGCGTCGCGCGCGTATCGCCCGCTTTGTTGCCTGCGGACAATTTTTTCTGGTCTCCCTCGCGCTGGCAGCAGTCCCGATTGTGGCCGTGTGGAGATTTGGGATAGGCGTCACGCCCTGGGTCGTTCTCGGCGCCGCAGCAAGCGCCATGGCCGGCATCGCGGCGACGTTTGAGATGATGCGGCGCAAAATTGTCGCAGCAGCGCTTCTGGGGATTCTGGCGGCGATCATCATCTATCCCGTTCTCGCATGGGGCGTGGCGCCGAATCTTTCGCCCATCTGGACCAGCCCGCGCGCGGCCGCCTTGATCGCGAAGGATGGTAATCCCCGCGATCCGCCGGTCGTGTTGGCGGGTTATGTCGAGCCCAGCCTGGTGTTTCTGCTGGGGACCGATACGCGGCTCGAAACCGGACACGCCGCCGCCGATCTGGCCGCGCAACGCGGAGGCCTGGTCATGGTGGAGGATCACGAGCGGCAGAATTTCCTGGACGAACTCGCCGCGCGCCACGCGCCGGCGGCCATTGTCGACGGACTTTCGGGATATGATTATTCGCGCGGGCATGGCGTACATCTCACGCTTTACCGCGTAACGCCCGCACTGCCCGCCGGGTAGGAGATCATGGCCACACCGGAAGAGATTTCCAAACTTTGGAAGATCGCGCTGGCCGCGGCGCTGGCGGTGACGCTTGTGCGGGTCGTCGTTCTGATCCTCTCGCCGCTGCAGCTTTATCCCGACGAGGCGCAATATTGGTGGTGGGCGCAGTCGCTGTCGCTGGGCTATTTCTCGAAGCCGCCCCTGATCGCGTTCATCGTGCGGCTGACGACGGCGCTGTTCGGCAATGCCGAATGGGCGATCCGGATTGCGTCGCCGCTTCTGCACGGCGCCACGTCGCTTCTGCTGTTCGGCATCGCACGCCAGGCTTTCCCGGACCGGCCGCGCATCGCGCTGTGGAGCACGCTCGCTTATCTGACATTGCCCGGCATCTCCTATTCGTCGGGATTGATCTCGACGGATGTGCCGTTGCTCTTTTTCTGGGCACTGGCGCTGTTTGCATTCCTGCGCGCGCTCGACGACGCCTCGTGGCGCTGGCCGATCCTGTGCGGCATCGCCATCGGGCTGGGGCTCCTGGCCAAATACGCGATGCTGTATTTCGTGCTCGGCGCGGTCGTGGCCGCGCTCGTGGTGCCTGCCGCGCGCCGGGTCGTCTTCAGTCTCCGGGGATTGGCGATCCTCGTGATTGCGGCGACCGTGCTGTCGCCGAACGTCTTCTGGAACGCGGCGCACGGCTTCCCGACGGTCGCCCACACGGAATCGAACGCAGGTTGGGACCACGCCCGATTTGGCTTGGCCGGCCTCGCGGATTTTGTCGGAGGCCAATTCGGGGTTTTCGGTCCGCTGCTGATGGCGGCGCTGCTTGTGGCCTTCTGGCGGATCGCCCGCGAAAAACCGCGCTCCAATCCGGAGCTCATTCTGGCGGCCTTCTGCCTGCCGCCGCTGCTTCTCATCCTCGTGCAGTCGTTCATCTCGGAGGCCAATGCCAATTGGGCCGCCACTGCCTATGTCGCAGGAACCCCGCTGGCCGTGGATCAACTGCGGCGCTGGGGCGAGCGATGGGCCCTGTGGACGTCGCTGGCGATCGACGGGTTCGTCATGGTGGTTCTGTGGATCATTCTCGTGGCGCCGCCTTTCGCGGACGCAATCGGCGCCGGCAATATCTTCAAGCGCCAGGAAGGTTGGAAGACGATCGGCGACGCCGTGACCGCGGAGGCATCGCGCACGCCTTACGATTTTATCGTTACCGAAAACCGCAGTCTGGTTGCAGAACTTCTGTACTATGCCGGACCGTCGAGGTCCTCCATCCGCATCTGGGACCGCGATGCCCGCGAGGCCAATCACTTCGAAATGACGATGCGACTGACCCGTCCCGCCGCGCATGTGCTCCTCCTCGTGATGCCGGAAGACGCGTCGGAGGTCCTGCCGAGTTTCGATTCGGCGGCGCTGGAGAAGACGATCGTCATTCCCGTCGGCGGTCACCGCCTGCGGGTGATCCGTCTTTACGACGCGCATGATTATCGCGGTCCACAGAAATCCGGGTGACGCATTCGACGCAGTCCTCGTCGCGCGTTGGGAAAACCTCGCTCGTCCCGTTATATGAGCCGCATATAGCCCGCGAAAAATTGCGCGAGAGTTCGGAAGGGTCGCAAACCGCTTCGTCTCGCGATGCACTCGCGGTCCGCGAAACTAGAGCGCCGCCTGCGCGCGAATCACCCGGCGCTTTTACTTGAAGTAACTTCAATAATGCATCGTCTTTACTTGCCACTTTTATTGGACGAATAGGCCGCGAATTCCAGTATTCGGTAAGTTTCTCTTGACGAACTCGGATTAGCCTCTAAACATCGCCGCGTTCGCCACGCCGTTGACGGAAAGTCGCTGGGGCTTTCGAGGCGTGTCGCAAGGAGCGTTACGAGACACATGAGTCTCCAGATGCTGCGGGGGCGCGAGCTGAAGCCTCCGCCACGGGCTGTCCGAGCCAAGCCGGGTGTCAGTTCCGGCACCCAGTCTGACCAAGCACCACCTCTTCCGCGGATCGGCGCCGTTGCCAAGGCGAAGCCGGTTCTGCGCTTTCCGGTCAATCCGGAGACCCAGGCCTTCTACCGCCGCTTTTATCCCGGCACGACACGCGCCGAATGGAACGACTGGCACTGGCAGTTCCAGGCCCGCATCCGCACGCTGGGCGAACTGACCCGCATCTTCCAGCTGTCGGCCGACGAGCACGATGCGGTTGCGAAACATGAAGGTCCGCTGCCGGTCGGCATCACGCCTTATTACGCGAGCCTGATGGGGCTCGACGATCCGATGGAGCCGCTCCGGCGCACCCACGTCATGACGGGCGACGAGTTCATCCGCATGCCGGGCGAGGAAGACGATCCCCTGGGCGAAGACCACGACACGGTCGCGCCGGGCCTCGTGCATCGCTATCCGGACAGGGTGCTGTTCCTCACCACCGGCACCTGCTCGACCTATTGCCGCTATTGCACGCGCTCGCGGATGGTCGGCAATCCCGGCGGCGAATACCAGTTCTCCACGCGGCAATGGGACAAGGCGCTGGCCTATCTCGAGGCGCATACCGAAGTCCGCGACGTGCTGCTCTCCGGCGGCGATCCGCTCAGCATCGGCGACGACAAGCTGGACTGGCTGCTCAGCCGCCTGCGCGCCATCAAACACATCGAATTCCTGCGCATCGGCACCAAAATCCCCATGGTCCTGCCGCAGCGCATTACGAAGAGCCTGGTCGCGGTGCTGAAGAAGCATCATCCGCTGTGGCTGAGCATCCATGTCACGCACCCCCGCGAATTGACCGAGGAAGTGACGGAAGCGACCGCGCGGCTGGCCGATGCCGGCATTCCGCTCGGCAGCCAGACGGTGTTGCTCAAAGGCATCAACGACGATCCCGCGATCATGAAGCCGCTGATGCAGGGCCTCCTGAAGCGCCGGGTGAAGCCCTATTACCTCTATCAATGCGATCCGATCCGCGGCTCCAGCCATTTCCGCACCACGGTCGAAAAGGGGATCGAGATCATCCGGTCGCTGCGCGGACACACGACGGGCTATGCCTCGCCGATGTTCGCCGTCGATGCGCCGGGCGGCGGAGGCAAGATCCTCATTGCGCCGGATTCGGTTGTGGGACGCGACGGCGACGATCTTCTGCTGCGCAATTTCGAAGGCGGCGTCTATCGCTATCCCGATCCCGGCGGCACGCTCGGCAACGACAAGCCGAAGCCGAAATAGCGCGGAGCCGGTCCCATGCGCATCGGGGTCACCTATGACCTCCGAGCCGATTACCTCGCAATGGGTTATGGCGAGGAAGAAACGGCGGAATTCGACAGAGAAGTCCCGCGTTGTGCGAAGCGCTCGCCGGCCTCGGCTATGAGCCGGTGCGCATCGGCGGGGTTCGCCGGCTCGCCGAAAAGCTGGTGGCAGGCGAACGGTGGGACGCCGTCTTCAATTTCTGCGAAGGGCTGAGCGGGGTATCGCGGGAGGCGCAGGCCCCGGCGCTGCTGGAAGCCTACGACATCCCTTACGTGTTTTCCGATCCGCTCACTTTGGCGCTCGCGCTCGACAAGGCGATGGCGAAGCACATCGTGCGGGCTCATGGCGTGCCGACGCCGGACTTCGCGGTGATCGAAGAGATCGCAGACGCGCGCCGCATCGCTTTGCCGTTTCCCCTGTTCCTCAAGCCTGTGGCGGAAGGGTCGGGCAAAGGCATTCATGCCAATTCGAAAGTGGACAATCCGGACGATCTCGTGCGCGTGGCCCAGGACTTGCTGACGCGTTTCCGCCAGCCGGTTCTGGTGGAGACATTTCTGCCCGGCCGGGAATACACCGTGGGCATCGTGGGCATGGGCGCGGAGGCC
>JBEKLK010000132.1:0-8769 GCA_050010235.1 Rhizomicrobium sp. | reverse complement strand
AGACCCTGGTGGATCAGTTGGCGCAACTCGCGATTGGTCGCGGCGATGATGCGCACGTCGGTGCGGATGGGCGTGCGCCCGCCCACGGTCGTGTACTCGCCTTGCTGCAACACACGCAGGAGACGCGTCTGCGCCTCCAGCGGCATGTCGCCGATCTCGTCGAGAAAAAGGGTGCCCCCTTCCGCCTGCTCGAAGCGGCCGATGCCGCGATTGGTCGCGCCCGTGAACGCGCCGCGTTCATGGCCGAACAATTCGCTTTCCACGAGTTCCTTCGGGATCGCCGCCATATTGACCGCCACGAATGGGCCGTGCCGCCGGCGCCCGTAATCGTGCAGCGCGCGCGCGACGAGTTCTTTCCCGGTGCCGGACTCGCCCATGATCATCACGGTGAGGTCCGTCTGGGTCAGCCGCGCGATCACGCGGTAGATCTCCTGCATGGCGGGCGAACGACCAATGAGCGGCAGTCGCTCTTCGCTCGACTCGCGCTGCGCCTGCGATTCGCGTTTGTTCTGCGGGCTGGCGAGCCCGCGCTGTACCACCGATACCAGTTCCTTCAGGTCGAAGGGCTTGGGGAGATATTCGAAAGCGCCGCGCTCTGCCGCCGTGATGGCCGTGAGGATCGTATTTTGCGCGCTCATTACCACGATGGGAAGATCGGGCCGCACGCGCTTGATGCGCGGGATCAGGTCGAAGCCGTTCTCGTCCGGCAGCACAACGTCGGTAATGACGAGATTGCCCTCGCCGCTCGAAACCCAGCGCCACAGGGCTGCCGCTGTGCCCGTCGTGCGCACGTCATAGCCGGCGCGGCCCAGGGCCTGGTTCAGCACGGTGCGGATCGCACTGTCGTCATCGGCCACAAGGATCATTCCCGCCGGCATATCAAGCTCCCTCTCCATCGGCCTTCGGCAGAAGCACCCGGAACACGGTGCGCCTCGGAACGGATTCGCATTCGATGACCCCCCCGTGGTCGCCCACGATCTTGGCTACGAGCGCGAGCCCGAGTCCCGAACCGCGCGCCTTGGTGGTGACGAAGGGATCGAAAATATGGGGCATCAGGTCAGCGGGAACGCCGGCACCGTTGTCCCTGACGGTCACTTCCAGCGGCAGGCTGAGCCGTGTGCCCGAAAGTCCCGCGCTCACGCGCATGCCGGGGCGATAGCCTGTCGTCAGCATGATTTCGCCGCCCGATTCCGGCACTGCGTCGCTCGCATTGCGCACCAGATTGAGGAAGACCTGGATCAGTTGATCGCGATCGCCGCGTACGGATGGCAAGGACGGATCGAATACTTCTGCAAACGTCACATGCTTGGCGAAACTGGTGGCGGCGACCTTACGCACCCGATCCAGCACTTCATGGATATTCACCGGCGTTCGCGGCAGCGCGCGCGTGTCGCCAAATGCTTCCATGCGATCGATCAGTGCGCAAATGCGGTCGGATTCCGCACAAATCAGCTGGGTCAGTTCTTTCTCGTTGTCGAGGAGGGCTTCCTCGAGCAATTGCGCGGCGCCGCGAATGCCCGCGAGCGGATTCTTGATCTCATGGGCCAACACGGCCGCCATGCCATGCAGCGACCGCACTGCGCCGCGATGGGACAATTGCCGATCGAGACGTTGCGCAAAGCCGCGCTCCTGCAACGTCACCAACACCGCGCCGTCGGCTCTCGCGAGCGGCGTGACGATCACGTCGGTCAACCGCTCGCCGTGGCGCGGCGTGGTGAGATCGACGTCGTGCTCGCTGATCGACGCGCCGCGCTCCCGCGCCTGAGCGATGACTTGAATCAGCGGACTCGCGAAGGGGGTGATGTCCTGCAGCCGCTGACGAACGAGCAACCCCGCCCCCATGTCGAAGAACTGCTCGGCTGCCGGGTTCACATAGAGGATTTCGAGGTGCGGCCCGATCAGCAGGAGCGGCATGGGAAGGGCGGCCGCGATCTGGCTTGTCAGCCCGCGCTCCGTGTCTTCGAAATTGTCCTGCTGCCCCAAACCCATCTTGCCTATAGTTTAATCAAAGGCTTCTCCTGACTATAGGATAGGCATTCTGGTTCGCAAAGCCCATCGGTCTCGCCAATCTAAGCCAATTGACACCCATTCCCGGCTTGCCACTGTGGCGGCGCCGGTAAACCGATCGGGGGTGCGGCATGGGCATTGTGAGCATTCTTTTCAGCATTGCCGCCGTGCAGCTCCTTGCTGCCGCCAGCCCAGGGCCGACATTTGTCATTGTGTCCCGTCGTTCTATTGGCGAGTCGCGCCGGCGAGGCTTGCTCGTTGTCTGCGGAGTCTTGCTCGCGGATTTGAGTTGGGCGGTCTTGGCGGCGAGCGGGTTGGGCGTGCTCGTTGTGCGTTATCCGGCGATCTACACCGGGCTCCAAATCGCTGGAGCCGCGTATCTGATCTGGTTGGGGGGCAAGATGCTGATCGGCGCGATGCGCAGGCAGTACGCGACGCAGATCGATGGCGATGCACTGGCCGACTCGGCCTCGAAAGTGGTTCGTGCCGGCTTTCTGACGAACATGACAAACCCCAAATCGATCGCCTACTACACAAGCCTCTTCATCGTCATGATACCTGCCCATCCGCCGGTCTGGTTGCTCGCTGCTGCGGTCGGCACTGCTGTTCTGGTGTCCGCCGCATGGTGGACCACGGTGGCCCTGTTTTTTGCCGTGCCGCCACTGCGCCGGACCTACGAGCGGGCGCGACGGGGCATCGAGGCGACCATGGGCGGCGTTCTTGTCTGCCTGGGCGTGCGATTGGCGATTTCGCGCTGAGGCCATCAAGACGACTGCCGGCCGAAGTGCGATATATACAACGTTCATCTGATCGCTTCAGGATCCCAAATGACGAAAATCGTCGCCTTGATCGTGGCTGCGGGGCGCGGCGAGCGCGCCGGTGGCGGCCTTCCGAAGCAATACCGTGCGCTTGCCGGGATGCCGCTGTTGCGCCGGACAGTCGAGGTCTTTGCGCGCCGACCGGACGTTGAAGCCCTTCAGATCGTGATTGGCTCGGGTCAGGTCGAACAGGCATCGGCGATTCTGAGTGGCCTATCCCACCTGCCGTTTGTCATCGGCGGCGCGACGCGGCAGGAGTCCGTACGCAAGGGGCTGGAGGCGCTTGGCGCGCGCGCGCCCCGCGACGTCCTGATTCAAGATGCGGCGCGTCCCTTCGTCTCCCACGCCCTGATCGATCGGCTCATCTCGGCTCTGGCGAACGGCGCCGAGTGCGCGATCCCGCTTCTTGCCGTGACGGACACGTTGAAACTGGAGCGCGCGCCCGGCGTTTGGACCACAGTGCCGCGCGACGGCCTGATGCGCGCGCAAACTCCGCAGGGGTTCCGGTTCGAGTCGATTCTTGCGGCACATCGTCGATTTGCCGACGTGGCCGTTACGGACGATATGGCGCTGGCCGAACTGGCGGGGCTGAAGATTGCCGCGGTTGATGGCGAAGAGGTGAACATGAAGATCACGGCGGGAGAGGATTTCGCCCACGCCGAGCGGTTGCTGGCAGGTGCGTCGGAGTTCCGCACCGGCTCGGGGATCGACGCGCATCGTTTCGTCGCGGGGGACCATGTGTGGCTGTGCGGCATCAGGATTCCGCACGAGGCGGGACTTGAAGGTCATTCCGACGCGGATGCGGGACTGCACGCGCTGACCGACGCGATCCTCGGCGCACTGGGCGCGGGCGATATCGGCCTGCATTTCCCGTCCGACGATCCCAAATGGCGCGGAGCGCCGTCCTCGAAATTCCTTGCTCATGCTGCAGAGCTGGTGCGCAGCGCGGGGGGCAGCATCGTCCACGCGGACGTGACCCTCATCTGCGAGAGGCCGAAAATCACGCCGCATCGCGAGGCCATGCGCGCGCGCATTGCGGAAATCCTCGGGCTCGATGTGGCGCGCATCAGCGTCAAGGCCACGACGACCGACGGCATGGGTTTCACCGGACGCCGTGAGGGTCTCGCGGCGCAAGCGGTCGCCACGATCCGGCTTCCCATATGAATCTTCAAAAAACTTACGTCGCGATCGCAACGTTGTTCGGGGTTGGTCACCTGCCCATCGCACCCGGTACTGCCGCAAGCGTGATTGCGCTTCCGATGGCGTGGCTGATCGTAGTGCTCTCCGGCAGCCCTTTTCTGCTGTTGTTCGCGGGCCTGCTCGTAAATGCTATCGGTGCCTGGGCCTGCGAGCACTATTCGCGCGACAAGGGCGAAAAAGATCCCTCCGAGTGCGTGATCGACGAAGTGGCGGGACAGTGGATCGCTTGTGCGTTCGTACCGACGAATTCGACATTCGGCTACATGCTTCTTGGCTATGCCCTCGCCTTCGTCCTGTTCCGCATTTTCGATATCTTGAAACCCTGGCCCATCTCGGCCGCCGAACGCCTGCCGGGAGGAATTGGTATCATGGCCGACGATTTCGTCGCGGGCCTTGCAGCGGGCGCGATCATTGCAGTGCTCGCGCACGTCGGCCTAGTGTGAATTCATGTTTTCTTCGCCGCTGCTCCGCCTTGCCGAAGTCGTGCTTGCCGATGCGCGCACGCAGAAGCTGCGCATTGCGACGGCCGAAAGCTGCACCGGCGGGTTGGTCGCCGGGCTCCTCACCGAAATACCCGGCTCGTCGGATGCGTTCGATCGTGGCTTCGTCGTCTACTCGAACCGCGCCAAGTCCGATCTCCTGGGCGTGCCGGGCGATCTGATCGCCGACGCGGGCGCGGTCTCGGAAGCCGTCGCGCGCGCAATGGCCGAAGGCGCCGTCGAGAATTCCAATGCACATCTGGCGGTTTCGGTGACGGGCGTCGCCGGGCCCGGCGGCGGCACGAAGCTCAAACCGATCGGCCTCGTCCACATGGCGGCAGCGCGCGAAGGCCGCTCGATCATTCACGAGGCCCATCGTTTCGGCGATATCGGCCGCTCCGAAATCCGGATGAAAGCGGTCGAGGCGGCGCTTCAGCTGCTACGCCGGCTTCTTTGAAAGCGCTTTCGCGCGCGCCTCGAATGCATGCGACATGCGGGCCATGACATGGCCAAGCGCGGCGTCGGCGATCAGGGCGAGCACGCGGCTCTTGAATTCGAACGAAATCGAGAATTCGACGCGGCAACCGTCTTCTTCAGGCACAAAGTGCCAATGGTTCTCCAGATGGCGGAAGACACCTTTGGTTTGCACGACGTCGACCTTGCAGGCGGCGGGATCGAGCGTGACCTTGCTGGTATAACGCTCGCGAAAGGTCTTGAAGCCCACGACCGTCTCGGCGATGAGGATCTCACCAGTCGCCGATGTCTCGCGATTCAACACGCGCAGACCGGCGCACCATGGCACGAATTCCGGATAGCGCTCCACGTCGGCCACTATGCCGTACATGAATTGCGCCGTATACGGAACAAACCGCGATTCAGAGTGATTTGGCATCGACCAGGGCGCTGCGCGCGGCTTGCAGCGCCGCAAAATCCGTGTCGGCGTGATAGGACGAGCGCGTCAGCGGGCTAGCCGAAACCATCAGGAAGCCCTTCGCGCGGGCGATCTGCTCGAGCGCCTTGAACTCGTCGGGCGACCAGAAGCGCGCGAGCGCGGCGTGCTTGCGGGTCGGCTGCAGATATTGGCCGATAGTGAGGAAATCGACCTGGGCCGCGCGCAGATCGTCCATCACCTGCATGATTTCTTCGCGGGACTCGCCCAGGCCGACCATCAGACCGGATTTCGTGAAGCCTGTCGGCACAAATTCCTTCGCCCGCTCGAGCAGACGCAAGGAGGTAAAATAGCGCGCGCCGGGCCGCACCGTCAGATAAAGCCGCGGTACGGTTTCCAGGTTGTGGTTGAGCACATCCGGCCGCGCCGCCATCACGGTTTCGATGGCACCGCGTTTGCGCAGGAAATCCGGCGTCAGGACTTCGACCGTGGTGCCTGGGCTCCATTTGCGGATGGCGCGGATCGTCTGCGCGAAATGCTCGGCGCCGCCGTCTGCCAGATCGTCGCGGTCGACCGAGGTGATCACGACATGCTTGAGGCCGAGCTTGGCGACCGCACGGCCGACATTTTCCGGCTCGTGCGAATCGAGCGGCCCCGGCAATCCGGTTTTCACGTTGCAGAAAGCGCAGGCCCGCGTGCAGGTATCGCCCATGATCATCATGGTCGCGTGGCGGTTCGCCCAGCACTCGCCGATATTCGGGCAGCCGGCCTCCTCGCAGACCGTGTGCAGCCCGTGCTCGCGTATGATCGCCTTGGTCTCGGCATATTCGCGGCTGCCGGGCGCCTTGACCCGAATCCAGTCGGGTTTGCGCAAAACCGCTGAATCCGGCCGGTGCGCCTTCTCCGGGTGCCGCAGCGCCCGAAGGTCCTTGAGATCCTGGTCGAAAACGGTTGCCATCGCCCCTACATATAGGGACGCGGCCGGAAAATCACGGGCCGGAGGGCTGCCATTTGCCACAACCCTCGCCTGCGCTAGCTTGGACGCCAAAGCCGAGAAAGGGTCGGGCCGTTCGCGCCTTGGGCCCTCCAGACAGGGAGCACGCCGGTGACTCTAGCAACCGTTGCAGCAGCCTCGGGCGAAGAAATCGTGCCTTTCGACGTGTTTCGCGCCCACAAGCCCGTCTTCCGGGCTCTCACCCAGGCCCGCAGCAAATTCGGCGGCAAGCGCGCGGCCATCGTGGACGGCGACGAACGCGTACTGACCTATGACGACATTGTGCGGGCCTCTCTCGCACTCGGACATGCGCTCAAGGCGGGGACCCATGCCGGGGAGTCGGTGGGAATCATGCTCCCGTCCGGCGCGGGCGCCGTGATCGCGTTCTTTGCCGTCTCCGCCTATGGCCGCGTACCGGCCATGCTCAATTTCACCGCCGGTGCCGCCGCGATCAAGGCCGCGCTCCAAATGGCGCAGGTCAAACGCATCGTCACGGCGCATCGTTTCGTCGAATTGGGGAAGTTCGAGGGGCTGATTGCCGAACTGAAAGATGCCGCGCAAATCATCTATCTCGAAGATGTGCGTGACCACTTGACGATCGTCGATAAAGCCTTTGCGGCGGTCGGCCAGTTCTTGCCTTTCGCCGTGACGGCGCGGCCGGCGCACGCGACCCCGGCGGTCATCCTGTTCACCTCGGGTACGGAAGGCGATCCCAAGGGCGTTGCCCTTTCGCATCTCAACATCCTATCCAATGTCGAACAGGTGCGCTCGCATATCGCGCTTTACGATTCCGACATCCTGTTCAATCCACTCCCCACTTTTCATTGCTTCGGATTGACGGTCGGCGTGCTGATGCCGTTATTACTCGGCATCAAGGTTGTGCTGCACCCCACGCCGTTGCAGCCGCGCGAGATTGTGCGGCGGATCAAGGATTCTGGCGCGACGATCCTTTTGTCGACCGACACTTTCATCTCGCAATATGCGCGTGCGGGCGATCAGGGCGATTTGAACAGCCTGCGTCTGGCGGTGTGCGGTGCGGAGCGGCTGCGTGACGAAACCCGCGCGCTTCTTCGCAAGAAGTACAGCATCGAATTGCTGGAAGGCTATGGCGTGACGGAAGCAGCCCCCGTCATTGCCGCGAACCAACCGGGTGCCAATCGCGCTGGAACCGTGGGCCGCCTTGTGCAGGGCATGGAGAGCAGGCTCGAACCCGTCGAAGGCATCTCCAATGCCGGCAGGCTGTATGTGCGCGGGCCAAACGTGATGCTCGGTTACATCAAGCCGGACAATCCTGGCGTGATAGTACCGCCGGCTGGCGGCTGGCACGATACCGGCGATGTCGTGACGATCGACGAAGAGGGCTTCATCGCGATCAAGGGACGCTTAAAACGCTTTGCCAAGATCGGCGGCGAGACGGTGTCGTTGGCCGTGGTGGAGAATTGCGCCTCCGCGTTATGGCCGGATTACAGCCACGCCGCCGTGACATTTCCGGACGGCCGCAAAGGCGAGCAGATTGTGCTCGTCACCACCTGCCCCGATGCAAAGCGCACCGATCTCATCGGCTGGGTCCACAACCACGGCGTCCCCGAACTCGCCGTTCCGCGGCGTATCATCCAGGTGGAGTCCGTGCCCGTGCTCGGCACCGGCAAGACGGACTATACAAAGGTGCAAAAGACGGTGAAGGAGAGCATGGAGTACGCGGCGACGCCGGGAGAAACACCGACATAAACTTCGATGGCTCACGTAACCGGGTTGCGTCGGTTTATGGGCCGTTTTTCTTCGGCGCGCACATCATTGCTTCCAAATAAGTCTTTGATTCACAGGCAAGAAAGCCATCGATCACGGCGAGACGTGGTGCGTTCGCGCTTGTTGCCGCCAAGTAGGCAGCGCGCGCAGTCAAAAGGCTTTCATGATTTTTCTTGAGAAACGCCAGCGTCGCGTCGACATAGGCAAGCCATTCCCGACCGGAACCGGGGTTGCGGGATTTCTCGAACCACGAAATGGAATCCGCGTCACGGCCGCCCATTGCGAGCGTCTGGCCTGCGTGGAAATCGAGAGTCCATATCTGTTCCGGCGATAGCGCTCCGCTGTTTTTTTCGAGATACCGGGATATCATTCCCGCAGCGGCCTCATAGCAACCTTCATTCACCAGTGGGCGCCAACTTCCGTCACCGGTCATCGTCTGATCGAAGCTGGTGTAGTCCGCTGCGAGTTCGGCCGCGACCTGTTGCTGCGTCAACACGCAAGTGCGCGGCGCAGCCATCGACATGCCTGCCGCCGTGGCGGTCTGTGCGATCAAGATAGCTGCCGTGGAGATAAACGTCCGCAAAGCAAGCTGTTTCATTTTCCGACATTTCTTGCGACCAATGTCAGAAGTGGTAC
>JBEKLK010000131.1:0-8780 GCA_050010235.1 Rhizomicrobium sp. | reverse complement strand
TACAATCGAACGGGAACTATTTCTCTATTGAAGCTCCCGTCGGCCGCTTGCCGTCACGCCTTCCTTTTCCGCCCGGACGCTCCCGATCCAGCGCGCCAACTGATCCGATTGAAGCGCCGGTTGCGTTTCGTCCAGTATGCCGTCCATGAACTTGCGATACTCGTCGCCATATTGTTGCGAACTCATGCGCCACATCGCGCGCATCCCAGGCGCCGTGAATATACTCCGGACGCCGGCGACATAACTGCGGTAGGCAGCGTCGTCGAGTTGCCCCGATAGATATTGAAGAAAGGAGTCCTCGCCGCTCAGAAAGCCGACCCGGCACATCAGGGTGAATTGATAGTGTTGACCGACGCTCAGGCTTTCGTCTCCGGCGTTCCCTCTGCGCCAGATTTCCGACAGTCCCGGGTCTGCAACCCGCAGGGTCGAATCGCACACGCGGGCGGCGCGGCCCTGCTGCATCAGCGCGCGCTGACTGCGCTCGGCCTGCCTCACCTGAACGCTCAGATAAATCAGCGAGATCAGCACGGCCACGCCGCTGACAAGGCTGCCGACGGATGCAAGATCTGAAAATGTCATGTGAATCCCCCGATTGGACTGGACGATTCAGCCTAATCGGAAATCGCGGACTGGCGTTAGCTCCGTTGCTTCAATGCTGGCTCTTCGGCATGCGCACCACGAGGCCTTCGAGCTCCGGCGTTACCTTGATCTGGCAGGAGAGACGGCTGGTGGGTTCCAGCTCCTGCGCGAAATCGAGCATGGT
The DNA here is from genome assembly GCA_050010235.1 of Rhizomicrobium sp. Lineage (GTDB taxonomy): Bacteria > Pseudomonadota > Alphaproteobacteria > Micropepsales > Micropepsaceae > Rhizomicrobium. Next base: position 8,017 of record JBEKLK010000131.1, on the reverse strand, counting down.
TTCTTCCATGTCCTGCTTCGGCGGCATCTTGTCCGTCCAGGCCGGATCGACATAGACGTGGCAGGTGGCGCAGGCGCAGGCGCCTCCGCAATCGGCATCGATGCCGGGAATGAGGTTCTTCACCGCGCCTTCCATCACCGACCAGCCCGCCGGCACCTCCACCTCATGCTCTTTGCCGTTGTGCTCGATATATTTGATCTTGGGCATGGGTACTCCTCGGGACGCCGTGTCAGACGATGTTTTTCATGGGAATGGTGGTGTCCGCAAGTCGCTCGGGCGGAACATGGGCCCGGTCGGCAATCAACTTGCGGCCGACGATGTATTCCGGGGCGGCATTGACGGCCTCGACCGCGGCCACCCGGCCCTGGCGCAGATGGAATGCCGCGAATTTGCGCGATGCCGGCGCGCCCCGCAGGACGATTTGATCGCCATGCTTCGCAAGACCCGCGATCTGCAGCTTGAGGTCGTATTGGTCGGACCAGAACCAGGGCACTTCGCCATAAGGGGTGTGCTTGCCCACCATGGCCAGCGCCGCATGCTTCGCCTGGTCGATCGCGTTCTGCACGGATTCGAGCCGGATGGGATCGCCTTCGCGACCGACATGGCGCGTGCAATCGCCCGCCGCAAAGATCGCCTTGTCCGCCGTCTCCGCAAAATGGCTGACGACGATCCCGTCCGTGCAGGCCAGGCCCGCATCTTTGGCAAGCTCCACATTCGGCACGATGCCGATGCCGACCAGCGCGATGTCCGCCGCATGTGTCGCGCCACCCGCACGCACGGCCTCGAGCCTGTCGCGGCCTTCGAACGCTTCGACGGTCGTGTTCATCAGAAAGCGAACGCCCGCGGCGCGATGCACGTCTTCGAAGAAGGCCGACATCTGCGGAGACACGGCGCGCGCCATCACCCCGGCGAGCGATTCGAACACGGTGACGTCGAGTCCGTGCTTCACAGCAACGGCCGCCACTTCCAGACCGATATAGCCGCCGCCCACCACCGCCAGCCGCGCGCCTTTTGCGAAGGCGGGACGCAGCGCATCGACATCGGCGATGCCGCGCAGATAGTGGATGCCCTTGAGGTTTTCGCCCGGCACCGGAATGCGGCGTACGCGCGATCCCGTCGCGATGAGGAGTTTGTCGTAGGAAAGTTCGCGGCCATCGGCGAGACGTACCGCCTTGCGCGCACGATCGATCGTCTTGGCGCTCACGCCCAGGATCAACTCGCATTTCGCTTCCGCGTAGAACGCGTCCGGCTTCAGGAACAGACGTTCGCGTTCGAGGGCGCCGGAGAGATAGGCCTTGGACAGGGGCGGTCGCTGATAGGGCGCGAAAGCTTCGTCACCCACCATGACGATGCTGCCCGCAAAGCCCTCCGCCCGAAGCGTGGCTACGGCCTGCGCGCCGGCTTGGCCAGCGCCGATGATGACGATCCGTTCCGACATGCCCTATCCGGAGTGCCCCTGCCCGGGGCGGGCAACATGTCGGACGCGCCCCCCGGAATCAACGGAAAATCCCCGCTTCCGGGCGAGCGGCCTCCCGGGCTACAAGGGCCTCGAATGGATCAAGATTCCCAAGCTTTCGGGCGCGAATTGATGCTGCACGGTCCCGCCGACACCGAAGCGCTCGGCGCGCGCATTGCCGCAGGCTTGCACGCGGGGTGCGTCGTGGCGCTGGAAGGCGATCTGGGCGCCGGCAAGACCGTGCTGGCGCGTGCGATTCTGCGCGCCTTGGGCGTCGACGAAGATGTCCCGAGCCCGACCTTCACCCTTGTGCAATCCTACGAGACGCCGACGCTCGCCGTGCGCCACTACGATCTCTATCGCATCGAAAACGCGTCCGAGATGGAGGAGTTGGGTCTCGACGAAACGCTCGACGACGGCGCCGCCCTGATCGAATGGCCGGAGCGCGCGCCGTCCTATATCCCGAACGATGCGCTGCATGTCCGGCTGGAAATCACGGGCGAGAATTCGCGACGGGCGACAATGCGCGGGCCGCGAGGTTGGACAGATGTTCTTGCGGGCGAGATGAAATGAGATGACGATAAATTTTGTTGGATCAACTATGGAAACCCACCCTCCCCTTGAGGGAGGGTCGAAATCATCTTTGAGCGGCAGCGAAAAGAAGATTTCGGGGAGGGGTAGCTCTCCAAGGCGTGCTGCTTACCCCTCCCCGAAAAATTCTTCGAATTTTTCGACCCTCCCTCAAGGGGAGGGTGGCCAAATGTTTTCGATGTGCAAGCAGTCATGACCGACCGCGCGGAGGCCATGCACGACTTCCTCAAAAGCGCCGGCTGGGACGGTGCGGAATTGAGTCCGCTGCCCGGCGATGCATCGACGCGGCGATACGTTCGCGCGGCGCTGAACAGCCGCAAAGCGATGGTGATGGATCAACCGCAGGGCGCGGAAACACCTGCCTGCCCGCCCGGCGCCACGGCCGAGCAACGCCGCGCGATGGGCTACAACGCCATTGCGCGCCTGGCAGGCGCAGATATCGGACGCTTCGTCGCGACCGCGGAATTCCTGCGCGCCCGGGGCCTCAGCGCACCGCAAATCTACGCTGCCGACACGAAAGACGGCTTCGCCCTCATCGAAGACCTGGGCGACGGTCTCTACGCCGACGTCCTCGCACAAGGCGGCGACGAACACGCGCTTTACGGCACGGCGATCGATGCGCTCGCGACCATCCACGCCGAAGCCGCACCGGCATTGCTTCCGTCCGACAAGCCGCTGCACGCCTTTGACGACGTCGCGCTTGTTGCCGAAACCGATCTGATGACGGAATGGTTCGTGCCGGTGGCTCTGGGGCGAAATGCGAGCGAGGCGGAAGTTTCCGAGCATCGCGCATTGTGGCGCGCGGCGCTCGCGCCGGTGCTTGCATCGCCGTCCGTATTCGTGCATCGCGATTATCATGCGCAAAATCTGATCTGGCTGCCGGAGCGGATGGGTATCGCACGCGCGGGCATGATCGATTTCCAGGATGCCGTGGCCGGAACGCGCAGCTACGATTTGATTTCCCTCGTCGAAGATGCGCGACGCGACGTGGCGCCGGCCCTCGCCGAAGCGATGACGGCGCGCTATCTCGACGCGATGCGGGCGCAGGGCCGGCCGCTCGATGCCGACGCCTATCGGGCCGAAATGGCCGTCATGGCCGCACAGCGCAACGCCAAGATCGCCGGCATTTTCGCGCGGCTCTATAAGCGCGACGGCAAACCGCGCTATCTTTCCTATCTGCCGCGCGTCTGGGGTTATCTCAACCGCGATCTCGAACACCCCGCACTCACCCCGCTCAAAGCATGGTATGAACGCGTGATTCCGCGCGCAGTGCGCGGCAATCCCATGCGTGGAGGATCGTCTGCTTGAGCGTCAAAGGCCCGACCCGCGCGATGATCCTGGCGGCCGGCCTCGGTACGCGGATGAGGCCGCTCACCGACGACCGGCCCAAGCCGCTGATTGCAGTGCGCGGCAAGGCGCTGATCGATCACGCCATCGATCGCTTTGTGGCGGCCGGGGTCACGCTGATCGTCGTCAATGTGCATTATCGCGCCGACATGCTGCGCGAACATCTCGCGAAGCGCCGCGACGTGGAAATCCGCGTTTCGGAAGAGAAAGACGAACTCTTGAACACGGGCGGCGGCATTTTTCAGGTGCTGCCGCATTTCGAAGGCGAATCGTTCTTCGTCCACAATTCGGATTCCATCTGGGTCGAGGGATACGGACATGCGGTCGACCGCCTGAGAGAGCGCTGGGATCCCGAACGCATGGACAGCCTGCTGCTGATGGCGTCGCTGGTGACGGCCATCGGCTATGAAGGGCCCGGCGATTTCATGATGGACTCGGAAGGCCGCCTGTCGCGCGTTCCCGAGAAACACATCTCGCCCTTCGCCTATCCCGGCGTTTACATCCTCAATCCGCGGCTGTTCGACGGCTGCAAGCCCGGCTCGTTTTCCATCAATCCGTTGTGGGATCGCAGCATCGAAGCCGGGCGGCTCTACGGCATCAGGCTCGACGGGGTGTGGATCCATGTCGGCACGCCGGAAGCCTTGAAAGACGCCGAAGATTTCCTCGCCGATCTCAAGCCGGCCTGAATTCATGTCCACCAATGTCTTCACCATCGCGGCGGGCACGGCCTTTGCCGAGACGCTCGCGCATGGCGTGATCGCAAGGACGGGCGGCGCGGGCGATCCGCTGGCGCTCGCCGACGCGACGATCTTCCTGCCCACGCGGCGCTCGGCGCGCAATTTGTCGGAAGCCTTCGCGCGCGTGCTGGGCGGAGCCGCGCTGTTGCCGCAGATACGCCCGCTGGGCGACGCGGACGACGACGAGTTCGCCTTCGATCCGGCAGGCGAAGACATGGCGCTCGCGCCTTCCATCGCGCCTGTCCGGCAGCGGCTTCTGATGGCCACGCTGGTGCAGCGGTGGGATCGTGCGAAGCATGGCGGGCGACTGACATTCGCGCAGGCGGCATCGCTGGCGCGCGGGCTCGGCGATTTCTTTGATGAGGTCGAAACGCAGGAAGCCGATCTCTCCCATCTCGACGCGCTGGCGCCGGCAAGTCTGGCCGCGCACTGGGCCGAGGTGAAGGAATTCCTGGAATTTATGCGCGACGGGTGGCCGAAGCTGCTGGTCGCGGAAAGCCGGACTGCCCCCGCTCCGCGCCGCAACGCGACCCTGGCCGCACTGGCGGAACGTCTCGTGAAAAACCCGCCTGCCGGCCCTGTCATCGCTGCCGGCACGACCGGTTCCATTCCTGCCACTGCGAGATTGCTGGGCGCGATCGCGCAGCTGCCGCGCGGCGCGGTGGTGTTGCCCGGTCTCGATCGCGTTCTCGACGACGAAAGCTGGAGCAAGCTCGATCCGGGGCATCCGCAATACGGCATGAAGCAATTGCTCGCCCGCATCGGCGTGGCGCGCGAAGACGTGAAAGATTGGACGCCACACACGCCGGCCAATGCCGCGCGCGAAACGCTGTTGCGGGAAACCTTGCGGCCCGCGCCGACCACCGACGCATGGCGCGACATCGCCGACCGCGGCAGCGGCGAAATCGCGGCGGGTCTCGACGGACTCTCGCTGCTCGAGGCCGCCCATCCCGGCGAAGAAGCCGCCGCGGTTGCGCTGATGTTGCGCGAGGCGCTCGAAACGCCGGGCTGCACAGCCGCTCTGGTGACGCCGGATCGCAATCTGGCGCGCCGCGTCGCGGCCGAAATGGGCCGCTGGAATATTGCCATTGACGATTCCGCAGGGCGGCCGCTCGCCAACACGCCGGCGGGCGCCTTTCTCGCGCTCGTCGCCGAAGCGGCCATCGAACGTTTCGCACCGGTGCCGTTGCTGGCGCTGCTCAAGCATCCGCTTGCGGCAGGCGGCGAAGCGGCGGCGGACTTCCGGCGCAAGACCCGCGAGCTCGATCGTTTCTGCCTGCGCGGACCGCGCCCCGATCCCGGTCTCGACGGAATCGCGAACGCGATTGCGACCGCGATCCGCGAGGCCCGCGAAAAGCCGCACGAGAAAACTGTTGCGGCGCTGGCGCCCTGGTTCGCGACTATTGCCGCGACGCTCGCGCCGCTCGCTTATGTTCTCGAAGCGGACGATGTCTCCATTGCGAATGTCGCGGCGGTGCATGCCGCTGCGGCCGAAGCGCTTTCCGCGACGGATTTGGAACCGGGTGCCACACGGCTCTGGCGCGGCGATGCCGGAACCGCGGCGGCGACGCTGATTGCCGCACTCGAAGAGGAATCCGCGGGCCTTCCTACCATCGAACCTAGTTCCTATCCGGTGCTGTACCGCGCGCTCGCCGAAGAGCGCGCCGTGCGGCCTGCCTATGGCCTGCATCCGCGTCTCGCAATCCTCGGAACGCAGGAAGCGCGCCTGCAAAGCTTCGATGTGCTGGTGCTGGGGGGGCTCAATGAAGGCGCATGGCCGCGCGCCGCCGCCGCCGATCCGTGGCTGTCGCGTCCGATGCGTTCGCAGCTGGGACTGGAACCGCCGGAGCGCGCCATCGGATTGAGCGCGCATGATTTCGCGACACTCGCTGCGGGTCCTCGCGTCATTCTCACCCGCGCGCTCAAATCGGAAGGTTCGCCCACCACGCCGTCGCGCTGGCTCCAACGCCTGCTGCAGTTGACCAAAGGCCTCAAGCTCGATGCGAAGCTCAGGGGCGGCACGCGCTACGACGCGCTCGCGTCAGCGCTGGCGCTGCCGGACACCGTCACGCGCATCGGCCGGCCGGAGCCGCGCCCTCCCATCGAATCGCGACCGCGCAGCCTCTCCGTCACCCAGATCGAAACCTGGCTTCGCGATCCCTATGCGATCTACGCCAGGATGATCCTGAAGCTCAGGCCGCTCGATCCGCTCGATGCACCCATCGGACCGCTGGAACGCGGCACGGCGATCCACACGATTCTCGAGCGGTTTCTGCGCGAGAACGCCAACGCACTGCCCACGGATGCCGAAACGCGGCTGATTGCGATTGCGCGCGCCGTATTTCGCGAGACCGCGATACCAAAGGCCGCGCTGGCCTTGTGGTGGCCGCGTTTCCTGCGCGCCGCCCACTGGTTCATCGGCATCGAGCGCGCGCGGCGCGCGAACATCCGGCAATCCTTCGTCGAGATCGAGGGCCAGCGGACGTTTAAAGGCCCCGCCGGCGATTTCACCTTGCGCTGCCGCGCCGACCGCATCGACATCCTGACGTCCGGCGGCGGCTCCATCGTCGATTACAAAACCGGCGAACCGCCCACGAAGAAGCAGGTGCGCATCCTGCTCGCGCCGCAATTGCCGCTGGAAGGCGCGATCCTGGCCGAAGGCGGCTTCCAGGAGATCGGCAAACTCGCGCCGTCCGAACTTCTCTATATCCGTTTCGGCGGCGGCGACGATCCCGGCGACGTGCGGGATGTGTCCGACGATGCGAGCGCACTGGTCGAAAAGGCGGAGCAGCAGTTGATCGGCCGTATCGCGTATTTCGACGACGCAGACACGCCCTATCTGCCGCGCGTCAAACCGTTCCGCGCCGAGATTGCAGGTGACTATGATCATCTCGCGCGCGTCCGCGAATGGTCGCTGACCGGTTGGGAGCCCGAGGAATGAGCGCGAAACCGCTTGATTCCCGCGCCGCGGCCGATCCCACGCGTTCGGCCTGGGTGTCGGCCAATGCCGGCGCCGGCAAGACCTACACGCTCGCCAATCGGGTGACGCGCCTGTTGCTGGCGCGCGCCAAGCCCGAGCGCATTCTCTGCCTCACCTACACCAAGGCCGCTGCAGCGGAGATGTCGGGGCGCTTGTTCGACCAGCTGGGCCGCTGGGCCATGGCGGACGACACGGAGCTCGCGGCGCGCATCGCCGAGATCGGCGCGGAGCCGCGCGATGCGAAAGGCCTGAAGGAAGCGCGGCGTTTGTTTGCGCTTGCGCTCGAAACGCCCGGCGGCCTCAAGATCCAGACCATCCATTCGTTCTGCCAATATCTGCTGGCGCGGTTTCCGCTGGAGGCGCATGTGCCGCCGTCGTTTCGCGTGCTCGACGACCAGACGGCGCGCGAACTGCGCGACGAAGCGCGCATGCGCGTGCTTGAGCGTTCCGGTTCCGGCGACGAGACGCTTGCGAAAGCGGCGGCCCATCTGGTGACGCATGCCAGCGAATGGCGGCTGCAACAGATTCTCGACGGCGCGCTGGGAGGCGACCGGCGCAAATTCGAGCGTTTTTTGTCCTCCCTACCCGACGACGACGACGACGCGATGGCGCAAGCGGTGCGGCGCGCGCATGGCGCAAGCGTGGACGACACAAGCGAAAGCATCGCTGCAGAGTTCTGCGCGGCGATGAAGGCCGAAGCTTCGCGCCTGCGCGAAGTGGTGAGCTGGCTGTCGAGCGGAACAAAAACCGATATCAAGCGCGCCGAGGCCCTGCTACGCGCAATTGAAACATGGTCTTTCGACGATTTCAGAAAGACCTTCCTCACGGGAGAGGGGAAGCGCTTTGCGTCACTCGCCACCAAGAAGCTCGCCGATGCGCGACCGGATCTGATGCAATATCTCGAAA